>DAOVAE010000050.1 GCA_030671225.1 Desulfobacteraceae bacterium | reverse complement strand
GAAATCATGGCGGTATTTGCAGCAACCGGTGCGTTTCTTTCTTTTTTCCACCAGGGATCCCTGGGCGGTGTTGCCGGTGTTCTATTCGGACGACCCTTCGCCATTCGGGAAGGGATCTTGATCTGGCCCTGGACCTTCTTTCTTTTTACCTGGTCAGCTGCAGCCTGCGGGCCGTGTTTTACAATTCTGATTACAAAAATTACCGAAACGGTTGCCCGTAAAAAGCTGGTAAAGGATAACGCCATCAAGCTTTTAGCCAAGATTTCAGGGTGGATGCTTCTAACTTACAGTATTGCCAAGACCGCCGATACCTGGTACTGGGCAACCGTGACAGCTCCTTCCAAGGGATTTGCCTGGGATTTCTTTTATTCCAATAACCCGCTGTATGGAAAATGGATTCTATTTACGGAAATAGTAATTTGCGGTTTTATCCCGGCGGCTATTTTGATTACCCAAAAAGGGCGAAAAAATTCTGTGCCCCTTTGGATTGCCGTTTCCCTGGCTGTAGTCGGGGTTTGCATCAATCGCTGGGTGATGGTCCTGCAGGTTATGGCTGTGCCGGTACTGACGTTTGAAAACTGGTTCATGTATTTCCCGAGCTGGCAGGAGATTGCCACCACAATACTCCCGGTGGCCTACGGCATTATTCTGATAGCGGTGTCATACAGGTATTTACCGGTATTCCCCAATGAGGCGGAACTGAATCCCATCGAAACACTGCTGGCAGAAGAACAGGAAACGGAAATTGTTGGACCATCGGTTAAGCCGGAACAGGGACTGGAGCCGGCTGAAGCTTAAAGAGATTAGGAGGATTAATTATGTTTCCATTTAATTTTGAATGGATCTGGGATCTGGATCATATGGTTTTCATGGGAGGGTTGTGGTATGCACTCGGCATCATGGGCCTTGGTATGACATACTGTATTATCAAAGCCGCCATCGACGCATCCAAGGGGAATGGCGGACATCACCATTAAGATACTGATAATTTCCAAGGTCAAAAGCGCTTGCCTCGCCATGAAGTCGGGGAAGCGCTTTTTTATTTGCATGAGAGGTTTACATGGATAAAATCATAATTCAAGGGGGACGCACTCTAAAAGGAGAGGTCAGGATAAGCGGTGCCAAAAATGCCGCTCTTCCAATCCTTGTTTCCTCACTCCTTACCGATGGATGGAATACATATTCCAATGTTCCGGACCTGAAAGACATACAAAGTACAAAGCTTTTACTTTCGAATCTTGGAGCCAGAATAGAAACAGACGGAGATATTATTAGGATAGATGCAGGAGGCGTATGCAATCACGAAGCACCCTATGATCTGGTCAGAAAGATGCGGGCTTCGATTCTGGTCCTCGGTCCACTTGTGGCAAGGCTTAAAAAAGCCAGAATATCTTTACCGGGCGGATGCGCAATAGGTGCGCGCCCAATTAATCTGCATTTAAAAGGACTTGAACGCCTTGGCGCTTCGATTGAATTAAAACACGGCTATGTAGAAGCTTCCGCCGATTGTCTGAAGGGAAACGAAATATATCTGGATATTGCCACCGTAACAGGCACAGAAAATCTTATGATGGCGGCTGTTTTGGCCAAGGGGATTACAGTACTTCGGAACGCGGCCCGCGAACCTGAGGTTATTGCCCTTGCTGATGTTTTGAACAAAATGGGCTCAAAAATAGAGGGTGCCGGAACCTCGGTCATTACCATCCAAGGGGTTTCGACGCTGCATCCGGTCTCGGTTTCTATTATACCTGATCGGATAGAGACCGGTACTTTTATGATTTCGGCCGCTCTGACCAGAGGAGACGTGACACTTTTAAATTGTGAACCTGACCACCTTAAAGCAACTATCCATAAATTGAGACTTAGCGGCGCCCGGATAACCATCGAAGGTAAGCAGATAAGGGTTTTGGGAGGAGATGAAATATTAAGTGTTGATATAAAAACTCTGCCTTATCCAGGATTCCCTACCGACATGCAGGCCCAATTTATGGTGCTGATGTCGGTTGCAAACGGTTTTAGCATTATTTCTGAAACTATATTTGAGAATCGTTTTATCCATATCAGCGAACTAAGACGCATAGGTGCTGATATTAAAATATCGGGTAATACCGCAATGATAACAGGAGTTCCGACGCTGTCAGGTGCTCAGGTAATGGCAACGGATCTTCGGGCCAGCGCTTCACTGATTCTTGCAGGTCTGGTTGCTGAAGGTACAACCGAAGTCAATCGTATCTATCATCTGGATCGCGGATATGAAACAATCGAAAAAAAGTTTGCCCGTCTGGGAGCCGCCATTAAACGGGTAAAGGTATAAATCGGGGTAACCGTTCAGGGTTCAGAGGTTCAGGGTTCAGAAATTGTCGGTTCGCCTCACAAATCTGAACCGTGAACGCTTACAAATCGGGTAACCGTTGAGCTTTTTGAAAATATTATCGCTTCAGGTACAATTAAATTTTTACTGAAAAAACTCGTGGATAACGGATTGTAATGGTAAGTATTGGGTAAAATATGTAATATATGAGCATTTTAGCCATATTTACTTGCCTGCAAAATTATTAGATAGAGACCTTCGAAAAACGTTCAATATTGTTCAAGGCCAAGGAAGGCGATCCGCCACCGAACTTTGGCGGATTAACCACAGTAATACATTGAGTATTTCGAGGATTAAAATTTGAGCCTGATCCGCCAGAGTTCTTTGGCGGAGACAAAAGGGGGCGTTTTTCGAAGGTCTCTGAAGAAAGGAACAGCCATGCGACCTGTATGCCTAATAATTCGTGACGGGTGGGGATATAGCGAGAAAGAAGAAGGCAACGCTGTGCTCGCAGCCAAAACTCCTAATATCGACCGCTACAAAGACAACTATCCGTGGACCCTTCTGGATTGTGCCGGTGAGCCTGTCGGACTGCCTGATGGCTATCAGGGTTCGTCCGAAGTAGGCCACCTCAACATGGGGGCCGGGCGGATCGTTATCCAGGAACTCAAGCGCATCGACGACGGGCTGCGCACCGGAGAGCTTTTTGAGGTGGAGAAGTGGAAGAATCTTGTGACTAATTGGAAAGGAAACCAGAGCCGTCTTCACCTCTTTGGTTTGCTGCAGGACGAAGGAGTACACGCACATCAGGAGCATCTTTTTAAGATCATGCGCCGGGCAAGAAGAGAATATCCCCGGGGCCTCATAATCATCCATCCCTTTCTCGACGGACGCGACACCCCGCCGCGTAGCTGCATGGAATACTTAGCAAAGCTAAAAACCGTGATGGAGGAAGTTGACGGTTGCACAATCGGTACGGTAATGGGCCGATATTACGGAATGGACCGCTCCAGGAACTGGGGGCTTACCGACACCGCATATCATTGCATTGTAACCTGTCAGGGTCGCAAGTCCCCTGATGCAGAGACCGCGGTTAGGGAATCGTATGCTAAGGATAAGACTCCGGACGGTGTTAAGATGTTCGACGAATATATTCCTCCCTATGTTGTTGGTGGCTATAATGGTATCAGGGACGGGGATTCTATTCTGCACACTAATTACCGCCAGGACCGTGCGATCCAGCTCGCCATGGCATTTGCCGATTCAAATTATCCTGGAAAACTCAAGGCTAATCGGACAGTGACCTTCGTCGGGCTGACACGCTATTGGGACGAGTTTACGGAATATATGCTTGGTGCTATGGACGTAGGCGGCGGCATGGAGAATCTGCTCGGTGAGGTCATTTCCAATGCAGACTTGCGGCAGCTCCGAATCGCCGAGACACAGAAGTTCAGACACGTAACCAGTTTTTTCAACGGCAAGGTAACCACGCCATACAGGAACGAGGACCAGGTCGATGTTCCAAGCCGCTTTGACCCGGCCACCTTTGCCAGCCATCCGGAGATGGAGGCGTACAATGTGACCGACGAATTCCTCAGTCGTCTCCGGAACAACCCTTACCAGTTCATTGTTGTCAATTTTGCCAATGGTGACATGGTTGGCCATACAGGGGACATGGCGGCAGCGACCAAAGCGATTGGAATCGTGGACCAGTGCGTTGGTAAAATTGTCGACCGACTTCTTGAACTCGATGCGCATATCCTTATCACTGCCGACCATGGAAACTCCGAACAGATGATTGATTATCAGACCGGTATGACCAAGACCAGCCATACTTTAAATCCTGTTGAGTTGATTTATGTTGCCGGCGATTCACGGGGCAAGCAGCTTCTCGATCGCGGCAAGCTTTCGGATATAGCGCCGACGGTTCTATTTTTTCTGGGGTTGGATATACCAGGGGAAATGACCGCAAAGAACCTGATCGTATAAATGAAAAATAAATACTTCCGCCCCGCTATTCCCCTTCTATTGTCGATGATATCGGGCATTGCCGCAGGCTCTAGTTTCCCCGGTTATGACGTTGCGGCTTATGTTGTCGTTTCTGTTTTTGCCTGCTTGATCTTCCATGCCATATATAAGAAAAGGACCGTTCTTTTATTACCTATAGTTCTTTTTGTTGCGCTGGGATACCTGTCCATACAATCGTGGATTAATCCAAGGTTCCCTCCCGATCACGTGGTCCATTTTGCAGATATTTCTCCATGGGAAATTGTTGGTGTTATAGATACTCTTCCTGCGAAATATTCAAATCGAGAAAAATTTATTTTGCGCATTCAGACTCTTGGGAAAAACAACAAATCCTTTTCTGTGTCTGGAAAAATCCGTGTAACCGTCTCGGGAAAAGGCCTTAAACTTGCAAGGGGAGACCGGATTGGCTTTTTCAGCAGGATAAAATCGATCAGAAATTTCAATAACCCTGGAGGGTTTGACTACAAAAGATATATGGCTTTTAAGAAAGTTTGGGGTACCGCCTATGTTGCGGCGCAAAGGCTCACCGTGCTGAACAAAAATTCTGGAAAATCGATCGGCCAAATTATAGAAGATGCCCGCGGCAGAATTTCTGATCTTATCGATGAGACAGGATCTGGAAAGGAGCAAGGCGTATTAAAAGCCCTTATTGTCGGGGATAGAAATTCAATCTCTCAAAATTTAAGGGAAGCATTTAATCGGGCAGGGATCGGTCATCTCCTGGCCATTTCGGGACTTCACATAGGTATTGTGGCGACTGCTGCATTTTTATTTTTCAAGTGGCTCCTTTCTCATAGTAAGCTCTTTCTGAGGCATGCATGGACTAAAAAGGGAGCGGTAATCTTCTCTATGGTTCCTGTATTTATATACGGTCTGCTTTCAGGGATGTCGCCTTCAACTCAAAGGGCGGTCATTATGGTTACGGTATTTCTGATGGCCTTTTTATTAGAAAGCGAACATGACCCAATAAATACACTGGCAGTTGCGGCAATGCTGATCCTTATTATTCATCCACCTTCGCTTTTTTCAATTTCATTCCAGCTTTCATTTACAGCTGTTCTTGCAATAATATACGGTTTTTTAAGAGTGCAAATCCCATGGACATCCGATTCAAGCGGGATTAAAAAATCAAGCAGTTTTAAAGCAGTAACAAAACTGTTTTACTTTTTCATGGCTTCTTTCTTGGCCATCATCGGCACCCTGCCCCTTGTCATGTTTTACTTCAATCAGATTTCCCTGGTGGGGCTTTGTTCAAATTTTATTATTGTTCCCATAATCGGCTTTGTGGTGGTCCCTTTAGGTCTGCTATCCGTATTTTTATATCCATTGACAATTTCAGTATCCTTAGTGTGTCTCAAGGCAGGTACTTTTGTGCTGGCACAGGCCCTTGGCATTGTCAACTTTGTTGCTGAATTGCCATTTGCGGCTGTAAAAACCGTAACCCCGACCTATTTTGAGATTTGCTGTTTTTATGTCCTGTTCTGGGCAGTTTTGAATTTAAAACGTATTCGGCCGGAAGCTTCCGCCGGACAAAATAATGTTCAGAGCATAGAACACAAAGCGTCGGGACAAGTTTTTATACACAAATCGGCAGCACTTGTTGCTATGCTGGTTGTTCTGGCTTTCAGCGCCGATGCCTGTTACTGGCTGTATAACCGGTTCTGGCATGATGATTTCAGGATAACGATGATAGATGCGGGGCACGGCAATGCAGCCCTTCTGGAACTGCCGAAAGGATATAACATTTTACTTGATGGCGGGGGCTTTTCTGATAACTCCGTTTTTGATATCGGGGCCAGAATAATTGCTCCTATTTTATGGCGAAAAAAGATCAAAACCGTTGACACCCTCATTCTTTCTCATCCCAACAGTGATCATTTAAACGGACTTATATATATTGCCAAACATTTTAATGTAAAAAACGTGTGGACGAATAACGAAAAGGCAAACACTTTGGGCTATAAAAAGTTTGTAGAAGTTATTGAAAAAAATAAAATTCATATGCCCGGGTACAAAGGTGTTACCGGTATTCACGACATTAACGGTGTTCGTCTTGATATATTTTATCCACCCGTAGATTTCATTAACAAAAGAGAACAGGAAAGGTGGCGCAACTTAAATAACAATTCTCTTGTCCTAAAGGCTTCATTCGGATCAAAATCGTTCCTTTTTCCCGGGGATATCAAGGCCAGGGCGGAATATGAACTGGTTTCGACTGCAGGGGACAGGCTAAAGAGCACGGTTCTTTTAGCGCCGCACCACGGTAGCAAGACGTCAAGTACTAAAGCGTTCCTGGAAAAGGTCGATCCCCAGATCGTCATCATATCCTCCGGATGGAAAAGCAGATTCGGATTCCCCCATCCATCAGTTGTAGAAAAATATAATGAGCAAGGATGCCGTATCTTGGGCACCGCTCTTAACGGTGCCATAACCATGTCAACAGACGGTCAAACACTTAAGGTCAGGCCAACAATAATCAATGAGTCTGAACTTTTTGCACGCCGGCCGTAGAAGATTGGTCCTATTGCGCTTATAAGTCTTCAGGTCCAAATAGTGCTCCAATGGAAACCAGGTTATCAGCCTTGGAAAAACGAGTCTTTAAATTAGCTAAATAAGGGGTTTTCCCATGGTAAATAATGAACTTGGCAGAGATGAAGTCCGTGCTTATTTATTCCGATTACTAAATGACATGTCTGATGAGGAACTGCGGCAACTTTTGAAAGAACTAGAGGAACGTCAAAACAAAAAACAAAGGAAATATTTTCGAAAAGGGTTCTTAACGGCAATAGATTATAATGTGGGTGATCGGTATTATAGGGACTTCATCAAAGATTTAAGCGGTAGCGGTTTATTCATTAAAACTTCTCAGACATTTTCAGTAGGCCAAACAATCTTGATGACCTTTATGTACCCGGACAATCAGAAACCTTTTAGAATCAACGGCGAAATTATACGTATTCACGAGGATGGTATTGGTGTAAAGTTCAAAATAGAAAGCCGGGTTCAAGAGGCGGCTTTAAAAAGTCTCGTAGACATGATTCAAAGCGGCTAAGATGTCACACGGCCTTGACTTGACAACCTCAAAATATGATATCTGTAAAGAAATTACTG
>DAOVAE010000143.1 GCA_030671225.1 Desulfobacteraceae bacterium | reverse complement strand
AAGAAGGCTAAATAGCAAAAAGCTAATGAAACAAAGAATGCGTTCTTATAATAATTTACCCCAAGGTGTGGAAAACGAACGCCGGACATTATTTCCAACTCTTGTTGTTTCCTTTATATGCCACCTGATTTTGTTTGTGATTTTGATCTTTGCACCAGGCTATGCCAGGGAAAGAAAGCCCTCTCTCTCGTTTATCAATGTCAGCCTTGTTACATTACCTGCTCAGGGAAAAGCATCGCTGCCGGACAAACAGCAGCCTGCAGAGATTGAAAAACAGTTAACAGCAAAAAAACAAGCTCCTGAAGTTAAGATTTCTCCTAAAAAAAATTCTGAAACGGATAAAAAACCCTCAAAGGCAATTTCTATTGCACCCAAAAAGAAAAAGATTAAACAATCCCTTAAAAAAAAGACATTCAAATCTTCAAAGGTAGTTAAAAGTGCCATATCTAAGATTGAAAAGAAAGTTGAAGAATCAAGACCCGATGAGATCAAAAAGGCAATTGCCCGTATGCAAGATCGAGTAAAAAGAACAGAGGCCACAGACCATAAAAAGTATCAAGACGTAAAAGGTTCGGGAATACCTGGCGGGTCCGGAGCCGGCAGTAAAAAGGTTTTGGAATTAATTGATATATATCAAATTGAAATTGCGTACCAGATTCAGAAAAACTGGGCCTTTTCCGAACAACTGGCCGGGGGAGGTAAAGATCTTGAGGCCTTGGTTGCGATCAAGATCATGCCAAACGGCGAGATAAAGGATATCTGGTTTGATAAAAGGTCTGGAAACAGCTATTTTGATGAAGCGGCAGAAAAAGCCATTAGGAAGTCGAATCCTCTACCACCCCTTCCAAAAGGGTATTTACGACCTTTTTTTGAAGCCGGTTTTCACTTTAAGCCGGAGGGCATAATGTGAGACCTTTGAAAAATGTTCATTTTTGTTCAAGTTCAAGGAAGGGAAAAATTTTAACCACAGGAATACATTGAGTATTTCGAGGATTAAAATTTGAGCCTGACGCAGAAATTGGGCAAAAAGGGGTGTTTTGCAAAGGTCTCAATGTAAAGCAGGATAAAGGTTGCACAATAAGAGATTAGGATGCTTTTATGATGAGTTGTCGAATTAAAATTTTTTGTTTGATTGCGATAGTATCTTTTTTGTTTGGGTCGGGTCTGTGTCGGGCCGGATACGATTATATTGATATAACCAATCCCTTTTTACGAAAAATTCCAATTGCAATCCCTTCGTTCAATAAAGTCTCCACCGGTGACGCCACAGAGCAACTATCAAGAACGGCATCTGATTTACTTTCTGAAACGTTGGAATTTACAGGCTATTTCAAGATCCTTGACCGTGACGCCTTCCTTGTCGACATGCAAACCGAGACCTCTTTTGCCAATGTCAATTTTCACAACTGGACCAGTATCGGCGCAGAGCTTCTGGTAACCGGCGGTGTTCTGATCCAGGGCGACATGGTCGAAATGGAATTTCGACTTTATGATACTTTTAAAGAGAAATTGCTGGTCGGTAAAAGATACAAAGGATGGATCAAGGATCAGCGGAAAATAGTACGCCGTTTTTGCAGCGAGATCATTTTTATTCTGACCGGCGACAAAGGAATTTTTAATAGTGAAATCGCATTTGTTTCCACAAGTTCGGGTAACAAGGAAATTTATATATGTGAATTTGACGGATACAATCCCAGGCGGGTAACGCATACCAGAAATATCACCCTTTCCCCGGCATGGTCATCAGACGGAAAATGGCTGGCTTATACCTCATATGCAAAAGGAAAACCAGATCTATACATAAAGCATTTAAGGGAAAAACGTGGCGCTGTAATTGCAAAAAAAGGCATAAATATTACACCTGCCTGGGTCCCCAATAAATTTGCCCTGGCCGCAACCCTCTCATTTTCAGGTGATCCGGAAATTTATCTATTGACCGGAACCGGGAAAGTTATTAATAGGTTGACAAAGAGAAGGGGAATTGATCTGTCGCCTTCCTGGTCCCCGGACGGCAAGCATATGGCGTTTGTTTCAAAAAGGTCCGGAACACCACAGATTTATATTAAAAATATAGCTTCCGGGCAGGTAAGGAGATTGACGTTTCAGGGACGCTATAATACGCAGCCAAGCTGGTCTCCCAAAGGAGACAGAATAGCCTATGCTGGAATGGAAAACGGTCGCAACAATATTGTCGTGATCGGCATTGACGGTCAGGGTCTGGTTCAATTGACACATGATGAAGGCGACAATGAGTCCCCTTCCTGGTCTCCGGACGGAAGTCTTGTTGTGTTCAGTTCTACACGGCTAGGTCCTTCCAGAATCTACGTTATGACTGCTTATGGAACCGACCAGAGGCAATTACTCGCCATACAGGGTGAGCAGACGGATCCAGAATGGTCACCAAGAATGGTTAATAAATAACATAAAACTATCAAAAGCCTTAAAAGGAGGAAGAAATGCGAAAAAAGTTGTGGATAAATTTGGCACTGGTACTTGTAATCCCCGGATTATTGTTCACCGTTTCATGTGCAAAGAAGACGGTCAAGGCTGATACTGCTTTAACTCAACAGGCCGAAGATGATGCGGCAGCCGCAGCGGCCGAAAAAGCAAAGCAGGAAGAGTTGGCAAGACAGCGGGCCCTCGAGGAGCAACGCCTCAAGGAGGAAGCAGCACGTAAGCTGGCTGCCAGAGACATGTTCTTAAATGAAGATATATATTTTGAATTTGACAGCGCCGCTCTGCTGGCCGAGGCACAAGCAATCCTGAAGGAAAAAGCAGAATGGCTCCGGAACAATTCTGATGTTACGGCAACCATTGAGGGGCACTGCGATGAGCGTGGTACCAACGAATACAACCTTGCACTGGGTGACAGGCGTGCTGCAAGTGCAAAGACCTTCCTGATGGATCTCGGTATTGCAGGAGCCAGATTAAACAGTATAAGCTATGGCGAAGAACGTCCTTTAGACCCTGGCCATAATGAAGAAGCCTGGGCAAAGAACCGGAGAGGTCACTTTATAATAGACTAGATAGTTTCTTAATCTGGTTGTAAATGTTTGAGACCTTTGAAAACGGGGCAGGCGCAGGGATTGGGCAAAAGAGGGCTTTTTGAAAATATTACCGCTTTAGGTATAATTACGTTTTTACGAAAATATTATGTAACCGTTCACGGGTTCAGGGTTCAACGTTCAGGGTTAAGGACAAATTAGGCGTTGAAGATCCGAAGTCCTCGTTACAAATGTTCATTTTCCCAAGTAATTGGCAATTTGGCTTCAAATTTGGATTAGGCCTGACAAAATTGGCGCTTTTCTCGTAAATACGCATCCCAAATGCAGTCCAGGGATGAGAATGGAACCTTGAACCTCTGAACCTTTGAACCTTTGAACCGTGAACGGCTACAATATTATATACTGTCATGAAAAATACGGTTTTAGTTATTTTATCGTGTATAATAGTTTTATACGGGTGTGCGATGCAGCGGGATGTGATTACGCTCGACGATCGCCAGGCTGTAATTGAAAAAAAATATT
>DAOVAE010000038.1 GCA_030671225.1 Desulfobacteraceae bacterium | reverse complement strand
AAGATCCAGCTTGTCGACACATTCTTTTTGAATTGTTTTTACAGATTCCTCTTTTTTACTTGTGACAACATCGGTATCCTTTAATATCTTGATAACATTAAATGGGTTCATCATTTCCTTTACAGTGGGGCTTTTACGCATAGCCACGTCATAAACAAAAGTATTGTAGATGGCCAGATCATTATCCAGAACCAGAATTCTTGTTTTTTCTGCATCAACATCCTCGATAAAAAGATCCAGATCACGCTTTCTTCTATAAGTATAGGGAGTCATTTCAAGAAGGGTGCGCATTGTTTTCTTGTCAACCTTTCTTCCACTGTCCGGAGGGCCGATGGAAGCAATCACCTGCTTTGCCATTTTATCGATTTTTATTTTCCGCAATAGATTTTCTTTAAAAGACATGATGCTTCCCTTTATGCTTGTACCACCCAAATCGAGTCAAAACTCGATTTGGCGTTATCTGTTATTAGTCTTTATATCTGAATTTTGCACGAGTCGGAGGCTTTCATATGCAAGGCACTTAAGGGCGAAGCCATAGTAAACTATTGCGAGCCCTTAATAACGCAGCAGATGAAAGCCTTCGGCTCGCCCTTTTGGGTGAAAATTGATGAGAAAAAAAAGATCATCATCCGATTTACCATTTGGGCAAATTGTATGATTCCATGATTTTGTTTAAACCCGCTTCAATTAAGTAGTTTAAAGACTCTCATCAATTTTCATGCAAGATTCATGGTATAATTTACCACAGCACGTAGACCATGTAAACCATGCTGTTATTTGGTTGCATCGGCCGCTTGACCCAATAATAATTTTCAGGTATGTAAAAGCTTTTGTATGCGTTCACAGGTTCCGGGTTCACTCCGCCACAAAGATAGGCGGACAAGCGTTCAGGGTTACCTTTCTCTCGTTCACTTTCAGCAATATTATGCATGGATGAACCTGCTGCATCCTGAATTTGCCACTTCAAACCGAAATTGCAGGCAAACATGGCTTTTTGTCTGGACATAAGCGTTTAAGGGTTGATGGAAGATTGTGTTATGAATCTAACCTTGAACCATGAACTTTGAACCGTGAACGGTTACGAATGTATATAGCACATCCAATAAAATAGAAATTTTTCCTTGCCTCAAAGAATTAGATGGTGGATACTAAATATCCAAATTAGAAGGGTCCAATCAGCCTTGTGGGTAAAAAGTATCCATTTTCTTTTTGTGTTTTGGATTGTGTGCCTGGAATTAAAAGAAGATTAAAGGGCAAACCGTTAACCGGCAACTGTTTACAAGACCTTTGAAAAATGTTCAATTTTGTTCAAGGCCAAGGAAGGTGATAATTTTAACCACAGGAATACATTGTGTATTTTGAGGATTAAAATTTGAGCCTGATCCGCCAGAGTTCTTTGGCGGAGACAAAAGGGGGCGTTTTGCAAAGGTCTCATTACAAGTTGCTGGCACTAAATTTGCTTTAATGAATAGGCTATGGCAAACAAAAGGAAAAACAACAGATTCTGGACAGGGGTTCCGCCCTGGATATTTATCGGTGCGGTCATTGTACTGTTCCCGATTTTTGCTTTCATGACCATGCAGAACATAACCCGCCAGAAAGAAAGCAACTTCCGCCTTTTACTGGAAAAAGGCGCGGCTCTGATAAGATCGTTTGAGGCCGGTACCAGGACAGGGATGGGATTGAGCTGGAGCGGGCTCCAGCTTCAGAAACTCCTCACAGAAACGGCACAGCAACGTGATATTGTCTATCTGCTGGTGACCGACACCAACGGGATTGTTCTTGCTCACAATGATCCTGCTTATATTGGCAAAAAACATGGCAAAGGATTGGATCTTAGAAGAATCTCCCTCGCTGAAACGATAAAGGGGCGCACTGTATCAAAGTCTGACGGCAAGAAAATATTTGAAGTATTCAGAAAATTTTCACCCGCCCAAAGGGGCTTTAGCATGGGTCGCGGCCACATGATGATGCAAATGTGGTTTCAACAGGGTATTAATGAAAGAATAAATATACCACCGTCAAATCCGATCATTTTTGTGGGTCTGGACATGGCTTCGATTGAGGAAGCAATAAAGTCGGATACCAGGCATGCCGTAATAATGGGCATCATCCTCCTATTAATCGGGTTTGCCGGCATCACTCTGCTTTTTTTGGCCCAGAGCTATCGCACTACAAGGATGTCACTTTCAAGGATAAAAGCCTTTTCCGACAACCTGGTTGAAAATATGCCTATCGGCCTTGTTGCCATCGACAATAATAAAAAGATCACCTCATTAAATCATGTTGCCGGATCTATTCTAAACCTTTCAGCTGAAAAAGTGATCGGGGAAAATGCCGATCAAGTAGTTCCGGCCAAATTGTGGCAATTGCTGGAAAATCTCGATACGGAGAAAGGTGTTATCGAAAAAGAGATCGACTGTACGCTCAGGGAAAACAAGGATATTCCTCTTGAAGTGAGCGCCACATTAATGAATGATGAAAACGGAATGTTTCTCGGATATGTTTTGCTTTTCAAGGATCTCAGTGAGGTTCGTTCTCTAAGAAAAGAGATTGCAAGGAGCCAGCGCCTGGCATCCGTGGGAAGGCTTGCCGCCGGTGTTTCTCATGAAATACGTAATCCCTTAAGCTCCATCAAGGGTTTTGCTACATATTTCAAAGAAAGATATCACGATGTACCAGAAAATCAACAGATCTCAAATCTTATGATTCAGGAAGTCGACAGATTAAACAGAGTTGTCGGTCAGCTTCATGAGTTTGCCAGGCCTATTACAATTTCGAAAAAACCGATTGAAGTTAAAACTTTCTTAAAAGACTCTCTCAAGCTGATAGAAAGACAGGCTTTAGAGGCAAATATCAAAATTCAAACCGACCTTGCGACTGAAATAGATGGGGTTGTAGTAGATCCGGACAGGATAAGCCAGGTTCTTCTGAATCTTTATCTTAATGCCGTTGAGTCGATGAAAAACGGCGGGAATCTTTTTGTAATGCTTCTAAAAAACAAAGAAAAGAAAAGAGTGGAAATCCGGGTCTCAGATACCGGTACAGGTATAAGCGATGATGATCTGACCCATATATTTGATCCCTACTTTACAACTAAGGCATCCGGTACAGGCCTTGGACTTGCTATTGTCCACAATATCATTGATGCTCATGAGGGCGAAATAAAGGTTGAGAGCAGATTAGGCCAGGGGACTACCGTTACTATCTTATTACCTTATAACAGAGCAATAGAAAACCGATGAGAAACAAAAAATCTGTATTGATTGTTGACGACGACAGTACTCATAGAACCATGTTGCGGACCCTTGTCGGGGGATGGGGATATGATGTTGTTGAAGCGGACGACGGTTCAACAGCAATCGAAGAGGTCCAAAAACGCCCCTTTGACCTGGTTTTAATGGATGTCAGAATGTTAAAGGTTTCCGGCCTCGAGGCGCTTGAGAGGATAAAGGCCTTTAACCCTGCAATACCGGTAACCATCATGACCGCCTATTCATCTGTTGAAACAGCTATTGAAGCCTTAAAAAAAGGAGCTTACGATTATCTCACCAAACCTCTCGATTTCGACAAGCTGCGTCTCACTCTTGAAAGGGCTATGGAGCACATCCGGTTAAAAGAGGAAAACCTGATCCTGAAGGAAAGCCTCGGAAAGCATTTTGACCTGCAGAATATTATAGGCCGCAGCCCGGCCATGGCAAACCTTCTGGAAACGGTGGCCCATGTAGCCCCTTCCGAGGCAACGGTTATGATTACAGGTGAGTCCGGCACGGGCAAGGAATTAATCGCAGGGGTAATCCATTTCAACAGCTCCAGAAAAGACGGACCTTTTATTAAGATCAACTGTGCCGCCATTACCGAAACACTCCTTGAATCAGAGCTTTTTGGACATGAAAAAGGTGCTTTTACAGGTGCTGATCGCAGAAAGGAAGGACGTTTTTATCAGGCCCACGGGGGGAGCCTGTTCCTTGACGAGGTTAGTGAAATGCCTTTGACCATGCAGGTAAAACTGTTGCGTGTATTGCAGGAAAGAGAGTTTACCCGTGTAGGCGGAGAAAAGGTAATCAAGGTGGATGTAAGGGTAATTGCTGCAACAAACAAAAATCTTCAGGAACTGAAAACCCAAGGATTGTTCCGGGAAGATCTTTACTATCGATTAAATGTTGTCAGCCTGGAGATTCCTCCTTTAAGGGAGAGAAGAGACGATATTCCGCTGCTGGCCCAGCATTTTCTGAAAATATTTTCAACAAAGAACCGAAAAGAGATAAATGGACTTACTCCAAGTGCAATGGATCGACTCATAAGGTATGAATGGCCTGGAAATGTCCGCGAACTTATGAATGCGATTGAAAGGGGCGTGGTACTTGCTCGCACACAATATCTTGATGATTCAGATTTTACGATTATTCAAAGTTCATCACGGCAAGCCTCTGAAACCTTACATGTTCTTGAAGAAAAAGACAGCAATATGTCCCTTGAACAGGCTGAGAAGACCACAATTTTACGCGCCCTGGAATCTACCGCCGGCAACAAAAGCGAAGCAGCAAGGCGTCTTGGTATAACCAGAAAAACCCTCCATAAAAAACTCAAAAAATATGGAGTTATGCCTTAACTTTAGTCACTTTTCCGGTTTATCCGGGTTAGGAGACTTGTTGATGAAGTCTAAAGTAACAATATTACTTCTTTTTACTTTAATTTTTTTATATGCACAGCCGGGAATATGCCGGGATTCTTCTCCGGCATTAGATTCCACGTCAAACGTATCGAATCTTTGGCCTGATGATATTATAAAGAAGGTTGAAGCAAGGTATGCTGTTGCAGGCTTTTCAGCCGATTTTTTTCAAACATCAACAATAAAAGCCATGGAAATAACAGATACCGCCTTTGGAAAGGCATTTTTCAAACGTCCCGGCAAAATGAGATGGGAGTATGAGAAACCCGACAGGCAAACTATCATAACGGATGGAAATACTTTATGGATATACAGGCCGGAAGACAACCAGGTTTTGATCGGGAAGGCCCCCTCTTTTTTTGGGGACGGCAAAGGATTCAGTTTTCTTTCAGATATGAAACTGATACGGAACAAATTCAGTATTATTCTCGATAAAAAGACTGAGGATGGCTACTATGTGCTGAAACTATTACCCAGAGAAAAAATGTTCGATGTGTCGGTTATATATCTGTCAATTTCAACGAAGACTTTTGATGTTGTCAAAATTGCTACCCATAATCCATACGGGGATGAAACACGAATCGAGCTTAACAATATTCATCTGAAACAAAAACTCGACGATTCCATTTTCAGTTTTAAAATACCGCAAGGGGTGGATGTGTTACATCTTGACGAATAGTGAGACCATTGAAAAACGCCGTTTTTAAAATAGAGATTAAAAAGGAACTGTGGAATGAAGGAAAAGATAAGAAATTTGTTGGAAAACAGAAAAGCAATTTTACTTGCACATAATTACCAGCCGCCTGAAATCCAGGATATTGCGGATCTTTGCGGTGATTCACTGGAGTTGAGTATCAAGGCCGCCCAAACCGATGCTGAGGTAATAGTCTTTTGCGGCGTGCATTTTATGGCTGAAACCGCTTCAATTCTGTCTCCTGACAAGACTGTCCTCCTTCCCCGAAAAGATGCCGGGTGTCCCATGGCTGACATGGTAACGCCGGATGCTCTTAAAGCCAAGCTGGATAAACCTCCCTACCTACCGGTTGTAACCTATGTGAATTCAACTGCAGCGGTCAAGGCACTCTCAACCATATGCTGCACATCGGCCAATGCCATAAAAGTTGTAAACAGCCTGGATGCTTCAGAAATACTAATGATTCCCGACCGGAACCTCGCCCAATATGCAGCTTCCTATACTAGCAAGAAGATCCATGTCTGGGATGGATACTGCCCTATTCACGAATTGTTAACTCCGGAAGACATCAAAAAAGCAAAACAGATATACCCGGATGCTGTTTTTCTGGCTCATCCCGAATGCCGGCCGGAGGTTCTTGCACTCGCAGATAATGTTTTAAGTACTTCAGGTATGATCCGGTTTGCCCGGGAGTCCGGAAACACAACTTTTATTGTCGGGACCGAGGTGGGGCTCCTTTATGCCTTGAAAAAAGAAAATCCAAATAAAGATTTTTATCCGGCTTCCAGTGCCATGGAATGCCCGGATATGAAAAAAATCACCCTCGAAGATGTTGCCGGAAGTCTCGAATTCATGGAGGGTTTGGTTAAGGTGCCTGAAAACATTCAGCGGCCCGCATTAAAAGCTGTTCAAAGAATGGTAGATCTGTCTCTAAAAAAATAAATCACTCGCTGATCAATTCTTCGGGAATGTCTGCATTGGTGTAAGCCTTTTGGACATCGTCACAGTCTTCAAGGGCTTCCATTAATTTAAACATATGCTCAGCTTCTTTTCCTTTAAGGTTCAATGTTGACTGCGGCAGCATTGTGATTTCTGCTACTATGTAAGGAATCGATTCTTTATCTATGGCGTCCCTTACGCTTTCAAAATCACGAAGATCGGTAATAATTTCATAATTGTTGTTATCTTCTCTTACATCTTCTGCTCCGGCATCAATAGCAATCTCCATCAGGACATCCTCGTCAACCACATCATTTTTGACAGCAATATAGCCCTTTTTGTCAAACATCCAGGCCACACATCCGGCTGCACCCAAATTTCCTCCGGCTTTACTCAAAATATGCCGAATATCAGCTACAGCCCTGTTCTTATTATCGGTAAGAGATTCAATGAAAATAGCAGCACCGCCGGGACCGTATCCTTCGTAGATGCTTTCTTCGTAATTAACACCTTCGAGATCTCCGGTTCCCTTTTGAATGGCCCTTTCAATGTTATCTTTAGGCATATTTTCACTTTTAGCAGCTTGGACAGCTGTCCGCAGCCTTGGGTTTGTAGCCGGATCTCCTCCTCCCATTCGTGCTGCAACCGTAATTTCTTTGATAAGTTTGGAAAAAATCTTGCCTCGTCTGGCATCTGTAATGCCTTTTTTATGTCTTATGGTAGACCACTTACTATGCCCCGACATATTTACCTCCTATCTTTTACCCAATCCGATTATATAAATCTCTTTGCTTGCCTTGCGGCTGCTTTGTGGTTTGAAAATTTTGTACCTGTTAAATAGTATTTTAACGGAATTTGAAAACTCCTTGAAATCTTCTCCCTGAAAGATTTTACAAACAAACGATCCGCCGGTTATCAGCCTGGTTTGAGCAATGGAAAGTGCTGCCTGGCAAAGATTAAAAGACCTTGCGCTGTCAGTATGTCTGCTGCCGGTAGTCGCGGGTGCCATATCGCTGAGAATAACATTAAAATTTTTTCCCACAATCCTGAACAACTCGTCATCCATGGAAAGAATGTCGCCTGTATAAATCCTGACATAAGACGGGACTTTTACTGAAACCGGCTTGAGATCGATACCAACGACCAGCCCCTTATTTCCTGTCTGAGTTGCCGCATAAAGCAGCCATGACCCGGGAGCACAACCAAGATCAAGGACCTTGTCTCCCTTTTTTATGAGTTTGTATCTTTGCTGTATCTCCTTGAGCTTATAAACAGATCTTGCAGGGAATCGATCTTTTTTTGCCCGGCGTGTATAGTGATCTTGCCAACGGCTATGCTTTGCAGCAGCTCGCTTCATCTAACTTAACCTAAAATCTGCACAAATTGTTCTTGAAAAAGTATAAATAGGTATTTATTCATGGGGTAGCACAGAACAATGTTTGGTGGGCATATTGACTGAAGCTACATTGCAGCGTGTTTTAGTGATTCTATTCACCCCCTGAACATTTACTAAAATAGTTCCTCTATAGCTTCAGATATGGTCTTTACCCCTGTAAGTTCTATTTCTTTTATTTTCGTCATCCGTTTTAAGTTGCTATGTGGAACAAGGCATCTTACAAAACCCATTTTTTTTGCTTCGGCAATCCGGGTCTCAACATGGCCTATGGCCCTGACTTCTCCGGTCAATCCAACCTCACCAAAAATAATGGTGTCTTTTGGAATCGACCGGTCTAAAAAGCTCGAAGCAACAGCAGATACGATTCCCATGTCAACGGCTGGTTCATCAATCTTAACTCCACCGGCAACATTGATGAAGATATCGTGTCCCATTAAATGCATGCCTAATTTTTTTTCCATCACAGCTACAAGCAATGCTACCCGGTTGTGATCGATACCAAGAATCGTTCTTCTGGGATTTCCGAAGCTTGTGCTGCTGGCAAGGGCCTGAAGTTCAACAAGAATCGGCCTTGTACCTTCCATGCTGGCTGTAACGACAGATCCAGGCGCATTGGCCGGGCGTTCGGACAGAAATGCCGCTGAAGGATTG
>DAOVAE010000085.1 GCA_030671225.1 Desulfobacteraceae bacterium | reverse complement strand
ACAGTTTTGTCCGACACTGCTTGCCAATAGACCCAATCAAGGTTACAGATGATTTCAGTCAACATCAAAAAAGGTTTAGGGTTGAACATATCTGGAAAGCCTTCCCATAAAGTTGAAGTATTAGAAAAGCCGACCCGAGTGGCTCTCTTGCCGGAAAGGATTCCCTTTGTAAAGCCCCGCTTAAAGGTTAAAATAGGTGATCAAGTAAAGGTTGGGACGCCGATCTTTGAGGACAAACGCAACCCGGATATGATATTTTTATCTCCGGGGGGTGGTGAAATCATCCAAATAAATTTCGGTCCGCGTCGAGTCATCAGAGAGGTGGTTGTAGCTCTGGATCATGATGAGGCTTATGAAGAGTTACCTATTTTTAGTGAGACCCAGGTCGACAGCATTGAAAGGAAAGAGTTGGTCAGGGTGTTAATGGCCGTTGGTCTGTGGCCTTTTTTTAGAGAGCTTCCTTTTCGAGACGTTGCAGACCCTGACTTTACTCCGCCGGCAATCATCGTCAATCTGGATGCTACAGAGCCTTTTCTGCCTGTACCGGAAGTGTATTTGAAGGGGTATATCGATCTGTTTGAATTAGGCCTTAAAATTTTGCGGAAATTGTCGCAAATTGTTTTTATCAGCACCTCGGCCGACAATGCATTTGTCCTGCAGCAGTTGAGCGGTTCCGTGACCCACACCTACAAAGGGGATTATCCGGCCAATGACCCGGGAGTGCTGCTCTATCATATCAAGAAGACTCCGGATACAAACCGCACCTGGTATATCAACGGGCAGGATGTTTTACTGCTGGCCAGGCTGCTTAAAACCGGAAGGTATCCTGTTGAAAGGACTGTTGCTCTGGGCGGCAATCTGGTTAACAATAAAACACATCTTTTGACCCGGGCCGGGGTTCCCCTTAATCATATTGCCAGGGACCGTGCTGAAATTTCAGATGCAGCCAGATACATTGTCGGTGGAATCTTTAGAGGGTATATTGGTAACAAAGATTCATACATAGGGTTTTATGAAACATCTTTAACGCTGATTTCCGAAGGTGCTGAAAAGGAATTTTTTGGATTTGCCAGGCCGGGTTTTAAAAAACCAAGCCGGTCCAGAGCATTTTTGTCTTTCTTTAACAAATCGCCAATGCCGATGGACTGTAACTTTCATGGTGAAGAGCGGGCCTGCATAAACTGCGGATACTGTGCCGAAGTCTGCCCGGTCGATATCCTGCCCCAGTTCACCTACAAGTCTATCCTGACCGATGAAATCGAGGAGGCGCTGGCTCATGGTTTGCTCGACTGTGTGGAATGCGGACTGTGTACTTATGTCTGCCCTACAAAAATAGAACTGTGCGAAGTTCTGAAAAATACAAAGAAATTGTACTACCTCGAACAGGTATAATCTGAATATTTCATAAACAATACCGAGAAGTACGCATAAATTCATTTCGTTTTGCTATGTTAACCGATTAGAAGCAAAACATGAAATATCCGGGTAAGACTGAATCATTAATGAAGAAAATATTATGAAATTCTTAAAAGATTTTTTCGATTCTAAACGCAAGCACTTTTCCGAAGGTGGCAGATTAGAGAAATTAGAGCCCCTTTTCGAGGCCGCAGAGACCTTTTTCTTCATACCGGGAATTGCAACCCAAAACGGTCCACATGTGCGCGACAGCCTGGATCTGAAGCGTCTTATGAGTATCGTTATTGTAGCCCTGATGCCGCCGCTTTTTTTTGGCATATACAACACCGGGTACCAGTCAAACCTTGCCTCCGGACTACCCTTGAGCTTTTTTACTGTCTTTGTAAAAGGTCTCTGGATTGTTATGCCGGTGATTATTGTCTCCTATAGTGTCGGATTCTTCTGGGAAATTGTGTTTGCATCGATCAGAAAGCATAATATCAGCGAAGGGTTTCTGGTCACCGGTCTGCTGTTTCCCCTCACCCTTCCGCCGACTATTCCTTTGTGGCAGGTTGCTGTCGGTATATCTTTTGGGGTTATATTCGGAAAGGAAATCTTTGGCGGGACCGGGAGAAATTTTTTAAATCCGGCTCTAACCGGGAGAGCTTTTTTATTTTTTGCCTATCCCGGCAATATGTCCGGCGAGAAGGTCTGGACATTTGTTAGTGGAGTTAAAACTTCAGCGGCTGACGCCTTCAGCGGGGCAACACCTTTAGCGGTTTCTGCCGTTCAGGGGTCCTTTGATTTGATAGAAACTTCCCTGGTAAAAGCCGGTTTTACTTTTTCAAAACTTTTTTACGGCACATACCCGGGCAGCATCGGTGAGACCTCCACCCTGATGTGCCTGGTCGGAGCATTTATTCTAATTTTTACCGGTATTGCCAGTTACCGAATTATGCTGGGCGGTGTTCTGGGCGTACTGGCTGTAGCCTACCCCGGATATCTTTTTAATCTTTTTTCCGGCAGTTCATCAGTGCCCATGCTGGCCATGCATCCCTCTTATCACCTGGTAATGGGAGGATTTGCCCTCGGGATTGTATACATGGCCACAGATCCGGTTTCTGCACCGGGAATGAATTCTGCAAAATGGATATACGGTTTCGCGATCGGTGTCTTGGCGGTTCTAATACGTGTTTTCAATCCGGCATTCCCCGAGGGTGTCATGCTGTCGATTCTTTTTATGAATCTGTTTGCTCCCTTGTTGGATCACTATGAAATCAAGGCCCGATTGAGAAAAAGGGTGCCAAATGTCTAATCATATCAAGTCGATAATCTTTGCAGCGGTGCTTAGTATTGTATGCGGCAGTTTGCTGACACTTGCATCGACCGGGCTTAAGGAATATCATCTCAAAAATATCGCCCTTGACAAGCAAAAGAACATTTTAAAATCCGTCGGTCTTATCCAAGAAGATAAAGCACTTTCAACAGATACTATTGAGGAATTATACACCAACAGTATTAGACAAATGTGGGTTGACTTTGAAGGCAAGATCGTTCCAAAGCAGCAAAAGGGCACAAAGGATCTGCCGGTTTATTTGCATGTCAAAAATGGTAATATTCAATCATATATAATACCTGTTGATTCCAGAGGGTTGTGGGGAAGAATTTCAGGATACTTGGCCCTTAAAAAAGATGGGGTAACGGTTTCAGGGTTTACGGTCTACAATCACTCGGAAACACCGGGCTTGGGGGGAGAGATCGACAAGAGATGGTTTCAGAAAAATTTTGCCGGCAAAAAAATTCTGGATGATAGAGGCAAACTGGTTTCCGTTGCCATTGCAAAAGGGAGAGTGGCTGATAAGATACCGGAAAGTCGCCAAAAAAACTTTGTTGACGGTATTAGCGGCGCGACCCTGACCGGCAAATTTCTTTCCGGGGGTCTCAAACTGACCCTGATCGAGTACGAACCGCTTTTAAAAAAGATTCAGAAAAAAGAAGATTAAATGAAAATCACACGGACCAAAGCTTTTAAAGTCTTTTTCACTCCCATTTGGGAAAGCAACCCTGTTTCCGGACAAATTCTGGGGATATGTTCGGCACTGGCCGTAACCGTGCAGTTAAAAACCGCTATTGTCATGAGCCTGGCACTCACTTTTGTTCTGGCTTTTTCTAATTTTTCGATTTCCCTGATGCGGAATCTTATTCCCCGTAATATCCGGATTATCGTAGAGCTTACGGTTATAGCAACCCTGGTTATTTTTGCGGATCAAGTCCTTAAGGCCTTTCTGTATGATATCAGCAAGCAGTTGTCTATTTTCGTAGGGCTTATTATTACGAACTGCATCATCATGGGCAGAGCTGAAACGTATGCCTTGGGGAATCCGCCGTTTCTTTCCCTGCTGGACGGTATTGGCAATGGATTGGGCTACAGCCAAATTCTAATAACAGTGGCAATTATGAGGGAACTTTTGGGTGCCGGGAAACTTTTCGGATTTCAAGTTATTCCTGATGCTCTTTATGCAGCAGGATATAAAAATATGGGGTTCATGGTATTAGCTCCAGGCGCTTTCATCGCCATTGGCCTGATTGTTTGGCTGCAAAAAACCGTATCTAAAGAATAAAACAATGGAAAACCTTGTCAGCATTTTTATAAATTCCGTTTTTGTCGGTAATATCCTTCTGGCATATTTTCTCGGCATGTGTTCTTTTCTTGCCATTTCCAGCAATATGGAACCTGCTGTAGGATTGGGATTTGCAGTAACTTTTGTACTTTCCATTACAGCGCCGGCTAATTGGCTGGTCTATCATTATCTGCTGGCGCCCGGAGCTCTTGCCTGGGCCGGATTACCTTTGGTTGATCTTAGCTTTCTAAAATTTATTATCTTTATCGCTGTTATAGCGGCTATAGTTCAGGCTCTGGAAATGATTATCGACAGGTATTCACCGCCTCTATATATGGCGCTGGGTGTTTTTCTACCACTGATTGCAGTAAACTGTGCGATTTTGGGTGCATCCCTGTTCATGGTGGAGCGAGATTATAATTTCGTCGAATCGGTGGTCTTTGGGGCAAGTTCAGGTATTGGCTGGATGCTTGCCATTGTTACCATGGCGGGAATTAGACAAAAATTAAGATATGCCGATGTCCCTGGAGGTCTTGAAGGTTTTGGCATCAGTATGATTATTGCCGGCCTCATGGCCATGGCGTTTATGCTTTTTTCCGGAATAACATTATGATTTACGTTATCAGCATTACAGTATTTGCATCTGTTATCTTCATCCTTGTGGGACTGCTTATTTTAGTTGAAACCAAAGTGGTTAAAAAGGATGACTGCATTATTGTTATCAATGATGACGAGGAAAAAAGTCTAAAGGTCCCCGGCGGCACCACACTGTTGTCTGTCCTTGCCGAAAATCAGATTTTTATTCCATCTGCTTGCGGCGGCGGCGGTTCATGCGGAACTTGCAAATGCATCGTCGAAGAAGGTGGAAGAGGTATTTTACCCACCGAGCTTGCCCACCTTACCCGGAGGGAAAAAAAAGAAAATGTCCGTTTGGCCTGCCAGCTAAAAGTAAAGGAAAATTTAAAGATCCTGGTGCCGGAAGAAATCTTCAATGTAAAAAAATACAACGCCACGGTAGTTTCTAACGACAACGTTGCAACTTTTATAAAGGAACTGGTGATACAACTCGACTCTGGTGAAGAACTCGACTTCAAAGCCGGGGCTTTTATTCAGATCGATATTCCTGAACATGAGTTTTCGTTGTTAGAATTCAGATGCAGAGTTGCCGAACGGTTTAGGCCAGACTGGGATGCATTCAACCTCTGGGGGCTGCACTCACAAACAGAGGAACCGATCTTTAGAGCCTATTCCGTGGCAAGCCCCCCAAGCGAAAAGAATATCTTACAATTTACGATCCGGATTGCTACACCCCCGCTCGGGGTTTCAGAAGCACCGCCTGGAGCAGGATCATCCTATATTTTCAACTTAAAACCTGGTGACCGGATTACTTTGAGCGGACCTTATGGAGAATTTTTCGTAAAAGAGACAGAGAGAGAGATATGCTTTGTCGGAGGCGGCGCCGGCATGGCGCCCCTGAAATGCCACATTCTTCACCAGTTAAATACGCTGAAGACAAAACGTAAAATTACCTTCTGGTACGGGGCCAGATCAAAACTGGAGCTGTTTTTTGCAGAAGAATTCAGGGATCTGGAAAAGAAATTTTATAATTTTTCATTTTATGTAGCACTTTCTCTTCCAAAGGCTGAGGATTACTGGGAGGGGATGACCGGTTTTATTCATCAGCGTCTGTATGACAACTATCTCAGCAAACATGATGATCCAACGGAAATTGAATATTATCTTTGCGGTCCACCTATGATGATCGATGCCATCGAGGATATGCTGGACAGCTTAGGTGTAGACCCGGAGATG
>DAOVAE010000103.1 GCA_030671225.1 Desulfobacteraceae bacterium | reverse complement strand
TTTTTCCTGACATCTCGGGGTTGCCCTCATAGATGTTCCTATTGTAATAATTCCCGTTACATCACTTTATTTGGCTGTAATACAATGCGATTTTACAGCATTGACCGCACCATCGAAGAACTCGACTATACTCTGGGATATCTTAACTTTATTGAAGTTGTAGTTTTTGGTGATGATGACTTTTTTATGCGCTCCGAAAAACAATTAGAACATTTCGCCAAAAAATATAAAAAGATAGTGGGACTCCCCTTTGGAATAGCCGTGAGTGCAAATACCTATCGCAAAGAAAAAGTGGAAATACTTTTGGATTACGGATTGAAAGTCATTCAATTGGGTGTACAGTCAGGAAGCCAGCGGACCCTTGATGAAGTATATAATCGCAAAATTAAAATATCGAAGACCAGAGATGTTGTTCAGCGGATTGCATCATACCATAAGACACATGGCCTTGATATTATTCTCGATTTTATTATTGACAACCCTTACGAAACCCGAGATGATATCATCCAAACTTATAAATTCATTCTTGATTTGCCGCTACATGTTAGGATCAATATATTTTTTCTGGCTTTCTTCCCGGGCACTCCGATCTATAATAGAGCTCTCAAGGATGGTATCATTAAACCTTTTAATGAAAAAGAATTTAGATTCTATACAAGAAGCCATGTCAGATACCAAAGGAACTATGAAACATTCCTGATTTTGCTGGTAAGATTTCTTAGGCGCCACAGACGTTTGCGGCGATATCTTACAAAGTATTCCCTGCTTGCTCTGGGAAGCTATCCCGTAAGATGTATTGCGTCCATCTTCCCCGAGTCATTCTATTCCTTTATGAGCAAAAGTGTTCAATAAACATTTATGCAAGAGGGGGTTTAATAAATGGATAAAGAAACAAGCTGTATAAACTCCAGGGCTATCTTGGATTATATAAAGGGATATAACAATAGTAAGTGTTCAACTCTTTTAGAAAACCTTGATCCTGAAATTGATAGCCTCCCGGATCCTGAAAGCTTTTTAAGAGATCCCAACAACTGGATCTCCTGCACCTTGGTCTCCAAATTATTCGAAAGGGCCAAATTGCTTCTTGATGACGAATTGGCCCCTTATAAAATCGCCAGACATGCTGTTGAGAAGACCGATCTTGGCTTCAAGAGCTTAATTGTAAAAGTTTTCGGGTCTCATAACCGAGTTCTCAAAAATGTTCAAAGGATAAATGCCAAATGGAATAGAAACAAGAAAGTGAAACTGGTTGAATTAAAAAAAAACAGCGCCATCCTTAGATTACACTGGAATCCTCAGATGGATGTATCCAAAGATATATGCTTGTACAATCAAAGTGTATACATTCATATACCAACCACATGGAAAGCGAAACCTCTCTCTCTTAAAGAAAATAAATGTTATTTTGAAGGTGCATCGTACTGTGAATACCATTTAAAATGGACCACCGATAACAAATTACAAGGATTTTTTTCACGGTTTTTCACACCTAAATCAGTTCTGATGGAAACGTTAACGGAAATTGAGAAGGACAAAGAGATTATTGAGCAAAAATATGAAGAGGTCAACCGACTCAATATAGAGCTGAATCATAAAATTAAGCAGCTCTTAGCTATACAGGATACTGGAAAGGCGATCCTCTCCGTACTGGATCTGGAACAACTTTTGACTGTTATCATGAACATTCTTGCAAACGTATGCCAGATCAATCGTGCCATAATCATGCTCGTCAACGAAGAAGAAGGGATGCTTGAGTATATACATAGCGTGGGTTTTGATGGTGAGGTTCCGGAGGCGGTGAAGAATTACAGGGTGTCGCTTGATCGCATAAGTAACATTCTAACAAGGGTGGCCAACACTGGACGGTCAGAGTACGTACCAGAGGTAAAAAGGTCAAGCCTTAGAAAAGAAAACATTATGTTAACTCACAGCAAACCAACTTCGGTGTACGTAATGCCCCTTATAACCCGTTCCAGGGTGATCGGTATTATTGCCACGGATGCTGTTGATGGAAAGGGTGTTTCCAAGGAAACCCGGGAAACACTGGAAATTTTTTCGCCACAGATCGCCATCGCCATAGAAAATGCAAGACTTTACAGCAGATTACAGGAACAGATGAAAGAAATCAGGCAATCGCATGCCCTCTTGAGTAGGGCGGAAAAATTCTCCTTTTTGGGAAACCTGGCTGCAAGACTGGCCCACGAAATCAAGAATCCCATGACAGCGATAGGGACTTTCATCCAGATGTTCCCCAGTAGATACGACGATGATGAGTTCAGAAATGACTTCTATAAAATTGCTATGGAGGAAACAAAAAGAGTAAATAACCTGATCACAGAACTTCTGGACCTGACAAACACAAAAGAATCACACATAGAGTTAAATGATCTGCATGAATTGATTGATACAATGATTCTTCTCATTTCGCCTCAGAGTAATGCAAAAAAAATCAATGTGACACGCCGGTTTGATCCGGCCATCGAGCAAGTCTGGATGGATTCTGAAAAGATAAAACAGGTTATCTTAAATCTGCTTTCAAATGCAGTTGATTTTACCCCTGAGGGCGGAAAGATCGAGTTAATTACAAAAAATTGTATTGAAAAGGGGAAACCAGAAGTTATTCATATTGAGATTAGAGACAATGGCCCTGGAATTCCTCTTTCTCATATTGACAAGGTGTTTGATCCTTATTTTACTACTAAGCATAAGAGTAATATCCATAATGGTACGGGTCTTGGATTGTCCATTGCCCATCAAAACATGCAAGATCATGGCGGAATTATCGAAGTAAGAAGCGATACGAATGTGGGAACAACATTTACCCTGAATCTTCCTAACACTCCCCGCTGATCATTCCTCATCATCAAATAATATTGACATAAGGATACATTATATGAAAATAGATCAAATTAGTATATATCCGGTTATACTCCCGTTTTCAGCCGAATTCTCTCATTCCCTGAGAAAAAGATCTTCCGTCAAAAACATCATTGTCGAGGTTGTGGCCGAACATGGGGAAATTAAAGGTTACGGTGAAGGCGCCCCAAGGTCTTTTGTAACAGGCGAATCTCAGGAAAGTGCAGCTTGCAGTATAGACCGTTTCATCAAACTGAATAATTTCCCATGGGACCTGAACGACGTTTCTCAGATATGGAATTTTGTCGATAATATTACCAGTGGAAAGGGGAATAATGCTGCGATTTGCGCTCTCGAAACAGCGCTGCTGGATGCTTTAGGCAAAAGCCAGGGTAGAAACATCATAGACTATTTTTCCAAAGATTTTATGACAAACAAGGTTTACTACGGCTCTGCACTTCCGCTTGCAGGTAAACAAAGAATTGTTGAAATGTGTCAGCTGATCAAAAAAATGAAAATTAAAAAGCTAAAACTAAAAATGGGTAAAGATTTATCCCAAAACAAAGAAATCCTCGAAGCTGTCCGCATGGTGTTTGGAGAAGATTACGATCTGAAGGTCGACATAAACGGCGTCTGGGACCATGACCTGGGCTTAAAGCACGTATCCTTGATAAACAACTACGGGATCAAGGTTATTGAACAGCCTATGAGGCCGAACGACCCGGAAACTGCCGATTTTGCAGGCCTTATGCAAAAAGCCGGCGTAGTTCTTATGGCCGATGAGTCGGCATGCTCTTTAAGTGATATGGAAAAAATTACTAAAGAGGGCTATTATAAAATGGTAAACGTAAGGCTATCCAAATGCGGAGGATTTAGAAATTCATTCAAGATTATCGACTACTTAAGGCGCAATGGAATTTCTTTCCAGATCGGATGTCATATGGGCGAATCAGGCATTCTTTCTGCCGCAGGCAGAGTTTTATGCCTTCTATGTAGCGATGCCGTGTACTGTGACGGTTCTTATGATGAATTCATGTTAAAGGAAAACGTTACAATCCAAAACGTTTCTTTCGGGCTCGGCGGGAAAGCCGCTCCTTTGGATGACCCAGGACTGGGTATCGAGGTAAGCGGCCGAAACCTGGCGCGCTTATCTGAAAGTTCCACCACTGTATCGGTCTCGAGACCCTGATCATAACCCGCATAAACTGAAAATAAATGATAATTGCCCTAAAACCTAAATCTTAAAACCTAAAACGTTATGAATTCGACTTGTTACGAATTCATTAGATATTGAGTAAGAACATGTGCGAAAAGCCGGGTCCCTACTTCCAGAACCCTTTCGTCAATATCGAAATAGGGTGAATGAAGACCATGCTGTAAGCCTTTGCGTGGATCGTGACATCCAAGCCCTACCATTACTCCGCCCCACTTCTGGCAAAAGTAAGCAAAATCCTCAGCACCCATTCTGGGAGGTCCGCTATGTACATGTTCATCCCCCAGAATTTTTCCGGCACAGGCCGCAGTGTGCTTGACCAGTTCGGAATCGTTTACCAGCACGGGATATCCCTCTATAACCTCAAGGGTTGCCGAAATGCCGCAAGACTGCGCTACACCTTTGACCAGTTCTTCAAGGCGGGTTACGATCTGTTTGCGAATATCCGGTCGCAGGGTTCTAAGAGTCCCTTCCAGCACGGCTTTTTCGGGAATAATGTTTGAAGCCGTTCCGGCCTGAAAACGCCCGATGGTCAGCACGGCGCTTTCAAGGGGCGGAAGTTCCCTGCTGATAAGCGACTGCAGTTGTGTAACAAGATGAGCACCCGCAACTATAGGATCTTTACAATGATGCGGATGAGCACCGTGACCGCCCTTGCCTTTTAATCGGATAATAAGATTGTCCGCAGCCGCATTGCTGATTTCAGGGGCCATCCCTATATGTCCCGCAGGGAGTTCGGGATACATGTGGCCGGCAAAAGCGGCTTGAACCGGTTCCGAGTCAAAAATGCCGGTCTCAAGCATTGCCTTGGCTCCTGCTCCACCTTCTTCCGCAGGCTGGAATATAAAGAGAATCCCACCTGAACCGTTTTGATGCCATCCGTTTTCCATCAGCCATCGTATCACGCCAAGTGCAATGGTAATATGCCCATCATGACCGCAGGCATGCATTAATCCCTGATTCCGGGATTTGTAGGGGACATCATTCTTTTCTTCCAGAGGAAGGGCATCCATATCCGACCGAAAGGCCACCAAAGGTCCAGGTTGACTTGCGCTAACCTTCGCTACAACACCGGTCCC
>DAOVAE010000049.1 GCA_030671225.1 Desulfobacteraceae bacterium | reverse complement strand
ATTAAAGATAGCTTCTCGATAAGCTTAAAATAAACAATCCATTTTGACAATCTCGTAAAAAGTCGAAATTCGACGGCAAAAATAAAAAGCTCCAAATTCAAGGCGCGCAAATCCTGAGGAATGAGGCGTACTTATAGTACGCTGCAATGACGAAGGATGCAGCGCAACACAGAAGTTGGACTTTTTACGAAGCCGTCAATATTAAAAGCGATATAATTTTATATATATGATAGCATACGATTTGCAATGTATCAACGGCCACTCCTTTGAGGGTTGGTTTGAAGACATAAAGGCATACGAAGAACAGGAAAAAAACGGCCTTATTGCATGCCCGATTTGTAACAGTACTTCCATTGCCAGGCTGCCTTCGACTTTTGCAATAAAATCGTCTATGTCTATAAAAAATTTTTCTGATCAGAAGGAGGATCTTACAAATATTAGCCGGAAGATCGTGGATTTTGTTGAAAAAAATTTTGATGACGTGGGGACTGATTTTACCAAAGAAGCCCTAAAAATGCATTACGGCGTTTCAGAGCCAAGAAACATTAGAGGTGTCAGTACAAAGGAAGAAGAAAAGACGTTAGAAGAAGAGGGTGTCCAGTTTTTCAAAGTTCCCATGCCGACACCGCCTGATACTGATGCATAGCCCGGGCACTCACCCAATCCATATTTAAACGGAAGCTAGTATAAAGTATCGACACGAGACCTTACAAAATATTAGGATTCGGATTAACCTTTGCACCCCATGCTGTCAGGTTTTCCGTAATAAACCTGACGACTTGCTGATGCGTCACCTGGCCGCTCCCCTCCACATTTATCGGTTCTCCGAATTTAATATATAATTTTTTCCTGGGGTCGACGGCGCCCATATCTTTGATGATTCTTCCATTACCCTGAAAATCTGTCTTCAATGCAACAGGGACCACAGACACGCCGGCTCTTCGCGCCAACTTAACTCCAAGTGAATTAAAAGATGCAGCATCGAACACGGCACTTCTTGTGGCCTGGGGAAATATTATAATTGAGCAGCCTTGAGAGATTAATGTTTTTCCCTGGTTCAAAACTAACTTCAAATCTTTCCGGGGATTCTGCCGTGTGACGGCGATGGGATGGATCGATTTCACAATGGTGCCGAGAACAGGGTATCTTAGCAGCCCTTCTTTGACCACAAATGTGACTCTATTCAATGCAAGGAGAATGCAGGGAAGAACGAGGGTGTCGAGCAGGCTCATGTGATTGGCAACAAAAACCAGAGGCCCCTTATGACCGGAAAGCGTTTTAAGCCCTGATACATGAAACCTTCCGCCCGCCGATTCCGCAATTTTAACAACACCCAGTGAACCTCGTGCCCAGGGCCTGCGTCCATAAGTTCCTTTGCGTGCGGTCAGGCTTTCTATCAGGATGATATTCAAAAGCTGGGCGTAATATATGAATGTAGCCCAGCAGGGAAATTTCTCCACAAGAAAACGACGTTTTAGGGGACTACGATAGCCGGGCTCGGTTTTGAGAATATGCCAAAAGTGATCTATCTCCATATGTCTTTATCAGTTCAACCTTTTTTCAAAACCGCTGCAAATAGATTGTAGGTGAGCTCTTTCCCGTTTCACACAGGTTGAAATAGAAGACAGGTTTTCCCCCTGGTACGGTGGCTTATGAGAAATTTCAAAACAAAAGTCCAGACCCGCTTCCAGATTGTTTTTAAATTCCAGTAAGGATTTTATTGCGCCGGACGTTAAAGAAGAATTCGTCACCATCTTTTCAAAATAGTCCACATACATTACAATTTCCTTGGCAAACATATGCGGACGTTTGATTGAAACCAGGGATGGGCCTCTTCCGTAAATATGGTCTATCATCTTCTCCAGGGTGTAAAATTTATTAAACCATTCAATGTTAGGGCCAGGACATATTGACTGTGGCGAATTTTTTTCTTCGGCAATCCCCATAGCAATAAGAGCTCCGTTCCCCAGATGATGGCAGATACAGGTTTTTTCCACAACCTTTTTCCCAATTCTTGCTTTTTCATCATTTGAAATCACCATTTTGTCGATCTCTTTTATCTTCAACCTCTGATATTCACGTGAAGCGAGACAAATCGGTTTTTCAGTAAATTCTGTATTGGCCACAAGAATTTTCTTAAGGCAGGGAGAACCGGGCCGCCCTTCCGCCGCCCTTTTTCGGGTCCATATTTCAGATCCTGTTTTGCGCACATTATTAAAAGGGATTCCGAGTGGGGATACGTCGCTCATATAAAGATCATCTTCTTGAGCCTGCCGCAAAAGTTCACGGGTAGAGTTGTCAACACATGTAACTTCCGGAACCAGTAGAAAGGGACTAGCCCATCCTGTTTTATCTATATCAAAATTTTCTGTTAGTCTGCGGACTTCTCCATGAGTCCCTATCCCTCCCTGTACGGTAATTAGCGGGGAGCTGTTTAATTCAGATTCGGGATATTTCCATCCCATTGTTTTGTAGTACTTTTGTATCAACGGTTGAAACTCCGCCATCAAGCTTTTGCGTTTCTCCTTGAATTCCTCGAGAAGAACAGGCAGTAGAATTCCATTGGAAGCGAAGGCATGGCCGCCGCAGTTTAGCCCTGATTCAATGCGGAATTCATACACTTCAAGACCTTTTTTAGCTAAAAACTTACCCTGAACGATGGCTGAATGAAAATCGCTGACCTTGAGGATGATTCGCTTTTTTATCCGACCCATTTTGTCCATGTAAAAATCCTTGAATCTGGTCATATAACTGAACAAACGCCGGTTTAAACCCGCTGAAAATACAACACTGGATTGTAGGCAACTGTTGGCATAACCTCTAAGTCCGGCTTTGGCATCACAAAATTCATCACCGAGAGGATTTCCATTTTTATCAAAATTGGTCCTATCTATTGTGACCATGATATTAACATCAATAGATCCGGCTTGCATTTTGGATGTCAAATCTTTCTCAAGGGCATCTCTTTCATTACCGGCCTTCATCTTGAGAAGTATTCCATATTTTTTCCTCAAAAACGATTCTTCGGGCAGCAACTCAAAATATTTGCTTTTGTCGTTGTTTCTGAAGAAAGGCTGCTTTCTTATTTCTTCCATTTTTTTACAGACAATCTCATGAACGGTATCCAGGTAGGCAGTTATCATTTTTGCCCGGCCGTCCTTTTCATCTTTTGGTATTTTGACATAGGACAAGCCGTACTTTGAAGTGTAATATTTGCGAATTTTCTCGAGCAAGAGATCATCTACGAGTGAAATAACGGAAGAGATACCAAAAGGTGCCACACGAATAGGTGTGTCAATTGAGAACCCCGTTCCCATAACAGGAATGTGAAAAGTGTGGAGAGAATTTATCAAACTTGATCCTTGTATTTACTTAGTATCAGTGCTGCATTTGTCCCTCCAAAGCCAAAGGAGTTGGTCATGGCTGTGTTGACATCCGACTTTCGGGCTGTGTTTGGAACATAATCAAGATCGCAATCCTGGTCTGAATTATCAAGATTTATTGTCGGCGGAATAATACCTTCGAAAACTGTAAGTGCTGTGAAAACCGTTTCAATTCCACCTGCACCACCTAAAAGGTGGCCTGTCATCGATTTGGTCGAACTTACCGCCATTGATAATGCTTTTTCCTTGAATACAGACTTGATGGCTTTTGTCTCGTAAACATCATTGAGCTGAGTTGAAGTACCGTGGGCATTGATATAATCGATGGCGTTATATGAAATTCCCGCATCATCAATTGCTGCAGCCATACATCTGGCAGCACCTTCGCCATCCGGAGCAGGCGCTGCCATATGGAATCCGTCTCCACTCATGCCATACCCGCATACTTCAGCATAAATTTTGGCGCCTCTTTTTAAGGCGGCTTCCAGTGTTTCCAGAATAAGAATTCCGCATCCTTCACCCACCACAAAACCATCACGGTCACGGTCAAAGGGACGGGATGCTTTTTCAGGTTCATGGTTACGGACAGACAGGGCTCTCATGGCATTGAAACCGGCAATGCAGGTGGGTGTGATAACAGACTCCACACCACCGGTTACCATGGCATCAGCACCGCCTCTTTTGATGATTTTGAATGCATCGCCAATCGCATGTGTGCCTGCAGCGCATGCGGTTGCAATGGAAGCATTGGGCCCCTTGGCACCTAAATAGATGGAAACCATACCAGGAGCCATATTCCCTATCATCATGGGTATAAAAAACGGGTTTACCCTTTTGGGCCCTTTTTTTTTTAGTATCGCGGCGGTTTGTTCAAGCATCTGTAGCCCGCCCAGGCCGCAACCTGTAAGAACACCAATCCTGTTTTCGTTGGTTTTGTCTATTTTCAGCCCGGAATCTTCCAGGGCCATTCGGGACGCTGCAACAGCATAGGTTATAAACGATTGGAAGCGTTTCGCTTCTTTTTTAGGAAGGAAATCCTCAGGGTGAAAATCCTTAACTTCCCCGGCAATTTTTGTGTCAAATCCGGATGCATCGAACCGGGTTATCTCGCCTATCCCCGATTTGCCTTCACACAGCGCAGTCCACGTCTCTTCAACGCCGATGCCAAGGGGCGTTACAAGCCCCAGACCTGTAATAACGACCCGCCTGTTCAAAAGGTCTCCTTACCGGCCAAAGCATTTATACCGGTTTTTGTATTCTTTCAACTTTATAAAACAACAAGGCCTATAAGCATTCATGTGACCCGCTTAAAAAACCGGATTGTCTGAATTCGGTATTTTTCAAAGGGCTAAATTGATACCAATTTTTTAATTCGCCTGATAGGCTATAATTCAAAAAAATTATTGTTCATTAATGTAATCCATGGCGTCTTGTACCGTCACCAATTTCTCTGCTTTTTCATCTGGGATGTCGATATCAAACTCCTCTTCCATGGACATGATCAATTCAACAAGATCGAGTGAATCTGCTCCAAGGTCATCCACAAAAGACGCCTCCGGCACAACCTCTTCAAGATCAACACTCAGCTTCTCCGCAATTATCTTTTTTACTTTGTCCTCAATTGACATTCCGTACCTCCTTTTATATGTACATACCACCGCTTACATGAATTACCTGACCAGTTAAATAAGATGCGCTTTCAGAAGCCAGAAAAGCAGCAACCGCTGCAACATCATCCGGTTGCCCCGCCCTTCCTAATGGAACCTGGTCCAGCATTGCATTTCTTGCCTTTTCTGAAAGTGACGCAGTCATATCCGTTTCTATAAAACCAGGGGCAATTGCATTTACCGTAATGCCGCGCGGGGCGAGTTCTTTAGCAGCTGTTTTAGTAAGTCCAATTAAGCCTGCCTTTGACGCCGAGTAATTTGCCTGCCCCGCATTGCCGGTTACGCCGACAACCGACGCAATATTTATGATACGACCATAACGCTGCTTCATCATGACCTTTGCGGCAATCTTCGTGCATGTAAAAGCACCCTTTAAGTTTATATTTAAAACAGCATCCCAGTCCTTCTCTTTCATACGTACTAAAAGACCGTCTTTGGTTATACCTGCGTTATTTACTAGAACATCTATCCGGCCTGTTTTGTCTAATATTTCTTCAAAAAAGCTTATAACTTCTTTTTCTTCGGCAATGTTAACACTGCTGCTGACTGCCAATCCTTGCGCATCAGCTACAAGTTTTTCTGTTTCAGCAGCTGCCGCAGCTTCAGCAGCCGGATCGCCTGGAGAAAAATAGTTAAAATAGATATGCGTATCCGGTGCTGCAAAGGATATACAAATAGCCCTACCGATACCTCTTGAGCCTCCCGTAATTACAACAGTACGTTGCTTTTGTTCCATCATGATTACCTCGCAAACAATATGTCCGCAACCAGGTCCATGTCGTTTATCACATTTAGACTGCTGCAAACCAGTTGTTTATAAGAATTTGTCTCTATTAAATCGTAGGCTGCCTTTTGATCAAATATACCGCAGCCTAATAGAATTTTAAGCGCGTTGCGGGAAACAAGTTGTGCGACTTCATCGGCAAAAACCCTCGACATAGCTTTGAAATTTTCGGCTTCAGAGTCACCAGCTTTTGTAAGATCAACGGCCTTGCGCGCCATGCCGGCCCCAACCTCCACATGGGTCATCATATCGGCCAGAGTAAACATAACATGCTGCAGGCGGATCAGACGGTTGTCATGAACCCGCATAATGATATCATTTAAAACCCTCGCAGCAAGTCCGTAAAGCCTGCACCCGGCATCACCGGCAACGGCGTCCAGCCTTTCCATCTCGGAATTGACGGACCCGTAAAACTCGCCCTTGGTCTTGCGGGTATCTTTCCAGCGAAACGTGCTGATGATACTCTGCTGAATTTCGCTGGTCCCTTCATAGATACAGGTGATTTTTACATCTCGTTTGATCTTTTCCACCTCAAACTCGGTTATATAGCCATAACCGCCAAGTGCCTGGATGGCATCATCGGCAGCCTTGTTAGCAGATTCGGTGGCAAACAGCTTGGCAATGGAGCCTTCCACATGAAGATCAGATTCACCAGAATCCGATCTGACGGCAATTTCATCCATATAGGCAGTTGCGGCTTGGAGTCTCACGGCATGGGGAACTACAAGCTTGTGGGTGTAACCCTGTTTTTCTGAAAGCGGAGATCCGAACTGAATCCGCTCTTTGGCATACTGAATCACAATCTCAAGAGCCGCTTCACAAGGCCCCAGAGCCATGGCAGCAACCATCAGCCGGGTATATCCGAAAACCTTGCCGGCCTGCTTCATACCCATACCTGGCACTTCGCCGATGAGATTTTCAGCCGGAACAAAAACGTCCGTGAAAGACAGAGGAGATGTGTTTGAAGTCCGGATTCCGTGTTTTTCCTCACCCCTGCCCTGAACAAAACCAGGAGTTCCCTTTTCCACGACGAAAAATGCGGGTCCCTCCGTGGTTTTGGCAAGCAGGGTAATGAAATCAGCATATCCTCCGGAGGAGATAAACTGCTTGGTCCCGTTAATTGTATACCCTGTGACTTCACCGGCATCATTTTTTACAGGGTCAGCCTTGGTCTTTAATGCAGCAAGATTGCTGCCGGCGCCGGGTTCTGTCACAGCATAAGCAACAAGGCAATTACCTTCTGCAATTTTACCAAGCCATTTTATTTTCTGTTCCTCAGTACCTCCTACAATTATCGGTTCGGCACCGAGTTGGATTGCAAAAAAAGCTGTACCTATCCCTAAACATATCTTACACATTTCGCGGATCGCCGCGCAGCAGTCTCGGGCACCACCCCCTATCCCGCCATAATCTTCAGAGATAAAAATGAGCTGCAGGCCGATGTCAGGACCAAGCATTTCGCGGATCGCCTCTTCCGGAAAAAATTCATTTTTGTCATATTCAAGAATTTTTTCACGGGTAAGGAGACGGTTCTTCAGTTGCCTGACCGTCTCTATGACCATCTGCCTCGACTCGGAATCCAATCCTTTGAGTACAGGTTCTGCTTTGTTTACAGATGTTGTCATCTATTTCATCCTTAC
>DAOVAE010000071.1 GCA_030671225.1 Desulfobacteraceae bacterium | reverse complement strand
ACCGGACTGCTCCCCGAAAATACCGACTTTTAAGGAAGGGTCGAGGGGAGCTATATGAAATATTAACATCCTTACCGGGAGGCCCCGCCCTTAAAGGCGGGACGCTTCAATCCTTGACCCCTGGAATCCTTGGACCCTCATCTCCAACTAAATTGGAGAAGAACCATATGGTAGAACATATCCATTTGACATGTTAAATGAAATTTTATAATAGAATCAATCTGAAAAAGAGAGTTTAATATACAGTTGTGGTTGAAAAAGAAAATTTAGTTGTTAAAAAGGGAATAAAATAAGTAGGTGGCAATGGAAAATCTACCGCTAAACCCGGCAAAAGAAGTAAGCAACCAACCCCTGCCAAAACCTGCAAAAAGGATCAGGCGCTGGTCACTTATGTTTGTTGGGGATCATGGAGAGATTATATCGGTTGGACGGTTTAAGTTGATGGCAATTTCGTTGGTATTTGTAATGATTATTGTTGTTGCTTCAGCGGCCTGCCTCTATTTTTTTTCCAAAAGCAATATTCAAGAGAACCTGAACCTTAAAAACGCTTTGGGGTCTTTGCAACAGAAAGTTGAGGCTCTGCAGGATGAAAAGGATATCCTCATGGTCCGACTTGTTATGGCCGAGTCAAAATTAGAACCCAAACAGGACAAGAACCAAAAGAAACTGGCTGAATCGTTGAACGCTCCTATTGCTTCAGTGAAAAAGAGGACCGATATTGGGATTGGCGTTTCAGAAGCACCCGCTAAGCCTGTTCAAACAAAAAAATTGCAGGCCGTTGATGTTAAAGATGTTACTGTTCGGCATGAACTTCTTGGAATAGGCGGAAGTTCCTTGAAAATAAAATTTTCCCTGAATAAGATCGATCAGAATCCAGAAAACGTTTCAGGGCGTGCCTTTGTGGTGTTGAAACATGACGAGGACGACAAAGATCAATGGCTGGTATTGCCGTCCGTACCCTTGATTTCAGGAAAACCATCCAGAATAAAAAGAGGAAAATACTTTTCAATCGCTCGCTTTAAATCAATGCATTTCGAAAAAAACTATTTGGATGTTCCCAAGCTCTTTAAGAATATGACAGTATACATTTTTGGCAACACTGGAGCCCTGATGCTGAAAAAGGAATTCCCCATAGAAATCAAAGAGGTGGTTTCAATGAGGTAGGCTGATATCGATTTTGGTTTGACATTTTACGTGGTTGTCAATTATGTTTCAAAATATTTGTTAACACTGATAATACAAAGGACATTTTGGTGTTTGGAGAAATCCCACGACACGGATTGCCAACCTGATTCATTATCTTAATATTTACAGGAGATGTATCGTGAAGAATAAATCGGATGAATTTTCTATCATCGACAAAGAATTGACTGTTGACGGCACTCTTTCTACCAAAGGAAGATTGGTTATTAAAGGTGTAGTGAAAGGAACCCTTGTGGGAGAAAATGTGGTTATCGCCGAAAAAGGGGCTGTATTCGCTGATACAAAGGTCAACAATATAACAATCGGTGGAACTTTTGAGGGAGAGGTCAGGGCTTCAAATGAATTGATTGTACTTCCGACGGGGAACTGCTCTGGAAAAATTGTCTGCAAGGATTTTATAGTAGAAGCCGGCGGTATCTTGAACGCTCAGGTAAGCTGCATCAAAGCTAAGGATTCTAAAACAAAAAAGGGACTGTTTAGATTGAAAAAAAAATAACATATCATTCTCACGAAAATGTAAACTACCCGTGTGATACGAAAAAACTTATTCAATTCTCCCACTGAAATGTGGCATACATAGGGAAATGATCTGAAGGGTAAAGACCATGAATGGTATCCCTGATGACCATGTTATCAATGTTAACAATTCTTCCGCGATAAAGAATCCAGTCGATGTGATCTCCGTTAGGATCCCCGGTAAAGTTGTGTTGAGTCCCAGGAAATGGTTTTTTAAAAACGTTTAAAAAACAACTTTCTTTTGCCTTTAATTTCTGGCCCTGTCCGGTGAATATATTATAGCAGGGACTCTGAGGGAGGGCATTAAAGTCACCCACAAGAATTACGGGCACATGGGAAGGCAGATGCGATAAACGAGTCATAATCAGTTTGGCGCTTTCGGTCTGAACCGTGACATCAAAGTCAAAGTGGGTATTGACACAAATGATTGTATGGAAGCTTTTTTTGAACATGCCGATTGTACATTGTCTCGGCCAGAGGCTTTTCGGAAAACGGCTTGGAATCTTTGGTGTTGGGCTCAGGAAGAAGTGTTCTTGATAAATGCATGTCCATGTTTTTTTAAAAAAGATAATGTTATTTTGCCAAAAAGGCGGCGAAGGGCTTCGTATGCCGATAAAGTCGTATTCCGTTAGGATATTATTAAGAAAATCTATCTGGAAATCATTTGCCTCCTGAAGACCGATGAAATCAGCGCGATATTTTTCAAAAAGAGATGGAAAGCACTTCTTGCGATATTTCCAATTGTTGGGCCCATCAGGTGCTAATCCAAAACGCAGGTTAAGTGTCATGACAGAGATCATAATATAATTTATATTAGAAATAAATTTTTGTGTCAATTGCAGTCACTTTAAATGATCCATATCACATAAATACTGCTCTGTTTTTTAAGTGTGACCCTAATTGATCGTAAACAAAATGGGGAAAATATCTTAAGTGTTTAAGTTTATTCTTCATTTTGTATGTTCGGAAGCACTTTCATAACTCTTCTAAAAGTGAGATATACATTTTGAACAAAATCCCATTTTGTTTACCCTTCGGGAAAGCCGATGATACCCCATCTCCTTCGTTATCAATGGCTCGCAGTAGACGACTACGGCGTCGCCCTTGATGCCTTGGATCTGGGGCATCCTCAACTTTCGCTCAATTAGGGTACAGAAAAAAAGGATTATGGTTTATCAAAAGAAACCATAATCCTTTTTATTTTTTGGCTGAGGGACCAGGATTCGAACCTGGGTTAACGGGGCCAGAACCCGTCGTCCTGCCGCTAGACGATCCCTCAATTAGAGACCTTTGCAAAACGTCCCCTTTTGCCCAATTTCTGCGTCAGACTCAAATTTTAATCCTCAAAATACTCAATGTATTCCTGCGGTTAAAATTTTCGTCTTCCTTGAACTTGAACAAAATTGAACATTTTCCAAAGGTCTCAATTAATTAATACTTCTCAGATACACAAAAACTTGATGTCAGTCAAGATAAAACTGAAACCTTGTATTTCCGGCATCGTCAACAATTGCATAATTTAGGTAAAAATGGATCGCAGCCATTTACTTCCGTAAATTTCATTAGTATTAGTAATGAGTAATATTATTTATCTGCACTATTCTGTTTTAACATTGAGTGAACTTTCAATCAGCACGGTTTTAATAAGTAAAAACCAGGGTAAACCGCGGATATAAAGACATTTTTTTAATGATATCAAATAAATATGAAATAAACCTGTCTATTTTTTCATGGCCTTATAAAGATGTGGGCATAAGAGAAAAATAAAAAAGATGTTTATAAAAAACCCTTGACAATCCTGTTTGTTTCAATTACTAAAACCGGAATCCTTAATTAGACCAGTGGGGTTGGCTTATAATTATAAATATATCAAACTGTTACAGTGGAACATTACTAATAGCTTCATCAAAAAACAAGAAATATAAGTCATGCGGTACTTGCAAAGGCCGCATTGCAATTTTATACCTAACAATAAAACCAAAGTAACTATTCAGCCACTAAGACACAAAGGCACAAAGGAAATAATAATATATCAATTTTGCACTCTTATCTGAAAGAAAAGAATGCATTGTAAGAAAAAAAAGATCAATAATATTCAACCATCTTGGTGTCTTGGTGACTTAGTGGCAAGATGCCTGAGCAGTTACAAACCAAAAAGGATGAAATAGATGGAAGCATCTGTAAACGAAGAAGAACCTGAACTCAAAGGATTGGATCCCGAGTTGCGGCAGATGGTCATAGATACGATCAGGCAGCTTAGGAATCGTCTTCTGACCCAGGAAAAAATTCTTGAATATGACAAAAACGAATTTTTTCCGGAAGAGACGATCCGGGAGATGCTGGGTCCTGATATTGGCCTGCAGCTTCTTTTTATCCCTGAGGCCTATGGCGGAATGGGTGGCGGCACTCGTGACTGCTGCGCAGTGACCCTTGAGATGTGTAAGATATGCTTGGGGATCGGCACAGCTTTTTTTGCAATTCAGCTCGGTTCCGACCCTTTACTGGTAGGGGGTACTGAAGAGCAGAAAGCAAAATGGCTTGGCAAAATTGCCGAGGGGGATACCCTTGTTGCCTATGCTGTGACCGAAGCTGGCGCCGGCAGCAACCTTGCAGCTATAAAAACCAAAGCTGAGCCGGTAACAGACGATGCCGGAGAGGTCACGGGTTATATCATTAACGGAACCAAGCAGTTTATCTCAACAGGAGGATATGCTGATTTCATTACCCTGCTGGCCAGCACCCCGGAAGGCCCCTCATTTTTTGTAGTGGAAAAGGGAACACCGGGGTTTATTCAGGGCAAGGGTGAGGAAAAACACGGTATTCGGGCTTCAAACACATCTCCGCTCTCCTTCACAGACGTTTTTGTACCGGTTGACAATCTAATTGGAGGCGTATCCGGTCAGGGAATGAAGCAGGCCAACAAGGTTTTTGGATATACCAGACTGATGGTCGCAGCTATGGGTCTAGGGGCTTTAGAGGCTGCCCTTGAGATTGTGATCCCGTATGCCAAAGAGAGGATTCAGTTCGGATCACCGCTTTCCGAAAAGCAGGGTTATACTCATAAGCTGGTAGTTCCTCATGCCGTGAGACTTCAAGCCGCAAAGGCCTATTTAGATGAAGTTGCCTTAAGGATCGATTTCGGAGAAGAGGACCTTCATGTGGAAGGCTCCATTTCCAAATATTTTGCCACCGAGTCTGCCAACAAAGCCGCAGACGATGCAATTCAGGCCCTTGGCGGCTATGGCTATATATGCGAGTTTGAAGTGGAAAAGATCAAACGGGATGTTAAGATCACCTGTATCTATGAAGGGACAAGCGAGATTCAGCAGAGTATCATCAGCACGTTCCGCTGGAAAAATACGCGCAAGTCCAAGGGCGAATTTTATGGATCTATCGCTTCTGAGATGGAAAAGCTGGATACTGTAGTCAGCGATGCCGGATGCAGACTTTACGGACTTTCTGCCGGGGTTTTGAATGAGACCATTATGCGGGTCCATGACAACCGGTTGATTCGTCAGCAGTATGTTATGTTCAACCTATCCGACATGATGACCCATGTGGAGGTTGGAGCCAGCCTGGCGCGCAAGGCTGTCGCTCTCACGGAAGCCGGTGGTCCTGAAGCCGAAACAATCAAGATCATGTCTAGGATTTTTGCCGATGAGGTCGCACAGCTTGTTACCCGGAAAGCGCTTAAAATTCTGATGGGCTCCGGGGTGTTTGATCAAAAGGCTGTTTCTGATTTTATGGAAACAGTTTCTTACAACGAGCTGCTTTTCAGCGGTCAGAATGTTATAAACGACATGGATATGGTTGCGGATATATTGTTTGAGAGGTGATCATGGCGAAACAAAACAAGCGTATTGTAGTGGTTACAGGTGGATCAAGAGGTATTGGGCGGACTATCTGTATTTCCCTTGCGGCATCGGATACAGACATTTATTTTAATTATTTTAATCCAATTGACCCGGATGCTGAAATTGCCGCTGCAGCTGAAACCGAAAAACTTGTTGTAGATGCACAGGGCAGGGCAATTAGTAAAAGTGTAAATATTGCGGTAGAAAAAGAGGTTGCTGGTTTTTTTGACGAAATACTTGAAAAAGCCGGACGGATAGATGTGCTAGTAAATAATGCCGGTATTACCAAAGACGGACTTTTAGTCCGCATGAAAGAAAAGGACTGGGATGATGTTTTAGATGTAAACTTAAAGGGCGCCTTTTTATGTACGAAGATTGCCGCCAAGACCATGATGAATCAGCGTTATGGCCGTATTATTAACATATCGTCGGTTGTGGGTGTAACCGGCAATGCGGGACAGGCAAACTATTCGGCTTCAAAGGCAGGCTTAATTGGGCTCACAAAAACAACTGCAAAAGAACTTGCTCCGCGTGGTATTACGGTCAATGCGGTGGCCCCTGGTTTCATAGAAACAGACATGACAGCGGTACTTTCAGATAAAGCAAGGAATGCGATGCTGGGCCAGGTCCCGTTGGGACGTGCAGGACAACCTGAAGATGTTGCGGCCGTTATTGCTTTTCTGGCCTCTGAGAGTGCATCTTACATTACAGGTCAGGTAATACATGTAAGCGGCGGCATGTATATGTAAAAGGAGGTAAACAAAATGTCCATTCATGATAAAGTAAAAAAGATAATTGCGGATAAACTGAGCGTTGATCTTGAAGAGATTGTGCCAGAAGCATCTTTTGTGGATGACCTGGGC
>DAOVAE010000029.1 GCA_030671225.1 Desulfobacteraceae bacterium | reverse complement strand
TTCATATAATCAACGGCTTCTTCACCGCTTGAGACCGAGGTTACTGAATAACCTATTTTCTTTAATAGGGTGGATGCTATCTCTTTCTGCACTTCAACATCATCCACCACCAAAATCGTCTCTCCATGGCCTTTATATTCTTCAATGGATACGATGTCTTGATCTTTGGCCACTTCCTTCCTGGTTGCTGGAAAATAAAGAGTGAATGTTGTTCCTTTTCCTTCAGTGCTTTGAACGTCAATGTATCCTTGATGATCCTTTACGGTTCCCCAAACCACAGCCATTCCCAATCCTGTTCCGCTTTTTCCCATTACCTTTTTTGTATAAAAGGGTTCAAATATTCTTTCTAAATCATGAGGAGGAATACCAATACCGTTATCAGAAACATTGAGCGTAATATAATCGCCCTCTTTCACTTCGTCATAACCATTTATAAATTTATCAACATACCGGTTTTTTGTCGATATAATTATTTCTCCCGTATCAGGAATTGCCTCTAAAGCATTAGTGACTAAATTCATTACAGTTTTAGACAGATGTACAGGAGAGCCTAACATATACAGCAGGTTTGTTTCAAAATCGGTTTTTACATTAACGTTAGGGTAGGATATTTTTAAATTTTCATATTCAGGACTTTTCAAGTATTCAGAAATAATAGAATTCAAATTTACTACTTTGGTAGTGATAACGCCTCTTCTTGCCAGCGTCAATAAATCCTGAACAATTGCGGCAGCTCTTTCACCTGCCTTTTGTATAGTTAATATAGGTTTTCTTTTAGGGCTGTCCTGTGGAATATCCATTAATAACAGCTCCGGATAACTTACGATACCGGACAGGATATTATTTAAATCGTGCGCCACGCCCCCTGCAAGAGTTCCGATGGCCTCCATTTTCTGTGCTCGTTGGAGCCTGGCCTCCAAATCCCTTTTTTCCAGTTCCGCACGTTTGAGCTCTGTAATATCAGTACCAATGCAAAGAATTTCTTTAAAATTTCCATCACTATCAAATATTGGCCTGTAAGTCCATGCAATCCATACTTTTGTGCCGTCTCTGAGCTCACTTTCGTTCTCATTAATAATTGGACGTTCAGGATTTTGCGTAAGCAATGTTAGCAGCCTATTAAGATGATTCCTTGTTGATTCTGTATTCGGGAAAATAGTACCTTCTAAACTTTTTCCTAGAATTTCATTTTCAGTATAACCAAAGAACTTTTGTGCAAATTCATTAAAGAAAGTTATGTTCCCCTTGACATCTCTTCGCATGATGCTGCTGTTGGCATTCTCGACAAGTTCACGATACTTTTTTTCACTCTCCTGAAGTTGCTGAAATGACATGGCATTGTTAATACTGACAGCTGTTTGTGAGGCAATCCCCATCATAAAATTCATATCACTTTTAGTAAGTGGTCTTTTTGATCTGATATTATCTACAGCCAATAAGCCAAGAGATTCATTTTCATAGATAATTGGTACGCAAATAAGAGACTGGGCACCCATCTCTTTAGCGAATTTAAGACTTCTTTTGGAAAGTTTTTTTTCAATTTCGGCAATATCATTAACCAAAATCGGTTTTTGATCTTTAAAAGCCACAACGAACACACCTTTGGATTCAGGGTTGTCAAGGTGAAATTCTGCTTGTTGTAAAAGCTTCTCTTTTTCCTTAACGTAACCGTATCCAGCGGTATAGGAAAGGCGGGTTCTATCACTATCGGCCAGCATGATCATACCGCGGTCAAAATCGATGTGCATCTCCATAATTCTCACAACAGTCTTGATGAGCTTATCAATATCTATAATAGAAGAAGTAGCCTTGCCGATCTCATGAATTAACAACGCATTGTTATGGCGAATATTCATCTCATCTAATAAATCTTTGGCTGTATCGCCTTGAGTTTTTACGGTTTCAGACAGCTCTTTTTTTTCAAGTCGGTCGGAATAAAATGAAAAGGCCATAGTGACAAGGAAACAGAGAAGGGTAAAGGCACTCCAAGTTATGAGGGGTAAGACAAAGAAGAGACCCATAGACATAATAATGCTGATAAGCAGAGAATAGTTGCGTATCCGTTTCCAGATGATAGAAGCTGTCTTTTCCCATGTGATTATATAATGGCAGCTCTTATCCCCTGCATGAAAACACAAAGGATGTTGGACATTGGCAAATTTATTAGTGAACAACTCGGCCAGTGATTCAAAGATGCCGATGCGGTTCTCACATTGGTAAGGTTTTTCATTTACTCCTCGTTTGGGTGTGGAAACAATTTCGACTTTATTTGGCCCCAGTTTTTTTGCTTTGATGGTGGCACCACGGCTCAATATAGGATAAAGTTTTTCCATTAATAGATAAACGGAAGTCGGTTTTATAAACCCCAGTATATGTTGTTTTGCAGGACCCATTCCCTCATGTGATGTTGTATAACGTCCGGCCTCTCTGGCGATATTCGGATCGTCGGTTTGTTTAACCAGGGCTTCCTGGAAGCGATCCGCCTGATGCTGGCTGAACCAGTGTGCCGGGTCTTCAACCTCATATTTGGTCATTTCTGCATATTCTAGAACAGCATCGAGATCCAGATCAGGATAACTCTTCTTGATATATTCTAAATATGTTTTTGTGATTTTACTATTGTATAGAGGTAGTCTATCGGTCACTTGCCAGATCCTTGTTTGGATTTAATTTTGATGAATTCGTATAGGGGTTTTAAATATAAAGAAAAATCCTCACTTTTTTTTCATGGAGCTTACAAAAGAGAAGGTTTTATGTCAAGCGAAGAAGTGCGGCCAAAAGTGCATATACAGGACGTAACATGTAAAACATAAGAAATAATGTGATCGATATTCGTAACTGTTTACAGGTTCGAGGTTCAGGTTAGAAACGTTCGATAAGCTTATCGATAAGGTATGTACTTTCCCGCATCGCCTGTTCGCTGAAAGGCCCGAACCATTCTGCTATTTTTTTAAATTCAACATTAAACATCTCTTTATCACCCTTTTCAACCATGGCAAGATTATTAGAAAGAGAAGCAAGATAATCTTTCAGGAGGGCAAGCCGTTTGGGTGATGCGAATATGATTTCAGAGTAAAGCGAAGGATCCTGGGCAAAAAGCCTTCCCACCATCCCCAGCTCTAAGCGGTAAATGGGACTGGAAAATTCTAAAGTACGGGACAAATCGATCTGTTTGTGGAAAAGAAATTGACCGAATGCAAAAGTTGCAAAGTGTCGCACAGTTTGAACGATCGACATAACTTCATCATGTTTCTCTGCATTAACTTGCAGAATAATGCATCCCCAGGCGTTGAATTGGTCAATAATCCACCGGCAAGCGGACATATCTCTGCCGGGTGTGACAACGATGATCTGCTTGTCCATGGTTGATGTGGTAGGACCGAAGAGAGGGTGCAAACCGACTACAGGCCCCTGGTGAGCTTCAAGCATGGCATTTAAGGGTCTTTCTTTTATACTGGTGATATCTGTCAGAATGCAGTCAATCGGTAGAAAGGGTCCGAGTCTGCCGGCGACTTCAGTAGTTATCTCGATGGGGACGGAGATTATCACAAGTTCAACCCCGTGGCAAAGTTTGTCGGCATTCGACCAATCATCACGGTCCAGGATACGTACTTGGTATCCGGCATCGGCAAACCATTTATGAAAATATTGTCCCATACTCCCAAGGCCTCCGACTAGAAGTACGGTTGCCCCCGCACGGACGCCTTTTCGAGCCAGACGAGCGGTTTGTTCCACCCGTGACTGACGGAGAATACGCCGATAAAGTTCTTCAATGTAATCAGGATCGAGTCCTGCTTCGGCCCCTTGATTACGGCAGTGAGAGATCAGGTTCTCTTCCCGGGCCGGGTGATAGACAGGCAGGTTGTGAGCTTTCTTAAGCGCAACAACACGTTCGACTTCTGCATGGCGTTTTGCAAGCAGGGAAACGATCTTTTGATCAATAATATCAAGCTTACGCCTCAGGGTCTCAAGTTCTCGCTTAATGCTATTGTCGACCGGATTTAGGGTTGGCAGCGAGGCCGGTTGTTTTGGATTGTCGGTTTCCATAATTTTATAAACATATCATTATAGCAATGTGTTTGACAAGGGTAAGTAAGTGTGAGGAAATAAATATTCTCAAAAACCTCAATCTGGTTCATGTTGATCTTGCCTTTATAAATAAATCAGAGTAAACAATGACAAACTCGTAAAAAATCAAAATTAAGACGGCAAAGTAAAAAGCTTCAAATTCAAGGCGCGCAAATCCCGAGGAATGAGGCGTACTTATAGTACGCTGCAGTGACGAGGGATGCAGCGCAACGCAGAAGTTGAACTTTTTTACGAAGCCGTCAATAATCAAAAAAAACATCCAATCATTAGAAGCTATTTTAATAACTATTTATGAAACCGATCTACAAAATTATTATCATAACAGCAGCTGTCTTTTTATGGGCATGCGTACCAAAGACGATTTACGAAAAGATTGATTCCGCAGATGAGCTTTTTTCCAGGGCTGAAAAAATGTTTCAGGAAAGATCCTACGAAAAAGCCCTTACTTTTTTCAATGAGTATCTTGATCGATTTCCGAACAGGCCTTTGGCCGGTGCAGCTTTGATGAAGACGGGAGCTATCCATATGACCCTTGGGGACAATGACAGAGCGCGCAATGTCTTTAAACGCCTTATAACCGAATATCCGGACAGTTATTTTATTCCGGATGCCGGAATTGAAATAATGGTTACATATTACAACCAAGGAGAATACATCAAAGTCATCGAGCAGGCAGCCGACTTTCTCGAACATGCTGTTTCCGTTTCTCACATTATAAGAACATATGTGTTGATGGGTGATACTTATATGGCTATAGGTTCCCATACTGATGCTGTTAATTACTATTCAATGGCGTATAGAAAAGCGGGTGCTCCTGAAAAAAATATCATAATAACAAAGCTGAAACAGGCTGTCAGGCGGCTTAGCTCTCAAGATATCGTAATTCTTTTAAGTCGCCTGGAAGGCAAATTTCCGACAGGTTCCCTTATGTTCCAGCTGGGAGTTAACAATGCCGGGGAAGAAAGATATGATAAGGCTTTAAAGGTTTTATCGGAATTTATTGAAAAATTCCCGGCACACCAAGATGTGAAGCAAGCAATAAGCTTGGTAGAAGAAATTAATAAAAAATCCGTCTACAGCCGTTACACCATAGGATGCTTGCTCCCCTTGAGCGGGCCTTATAGATTTTACGGCAATAGGGCATTAAATGGTGTTGAACTTGCTTTGAATCGATTCAGCTCGAAAAGCAGCCATCCTATCATCAAGATAATCATAAAAGATACGGAATCCGATCCTGTTAAGACTGTCCTGGCCGTAAAAGAACTGTTTGAAGAAAACGTTGCCGCTATTATCGGCCCTGTTCTTACGGCTGAACCGGCGGCCCTGGAGGCACAGGATAAAGGGATACCGATAATAACTTTAACCCAGAAAGATAATATTACTTCTATAGGCGGCTATGTTTTCAGAAATTTTTTCACTCCCGTCATGCAGGTTAAGACCCTGGTATCTTATGCCGTCGAGGAACTCATGCTTAACAGTTTTGCAATCCTTTATCCTGATGAAAATTACGGCAAAACCTTTATGAATCTTTTCTGGGATGAGGTGATCGCTTATGGAGGCAAAGTTGTGGGTGTTGAATCATACAATTCGACCCATACAGACTTTTCCGATCCCATAAAAAAACTGGTAGGGCTTTACTATGAGGTGCCTGAAGATCTAAAAGATGCCGGTGTAGAAGCTGGAGATATGGAAAATAATAATTTGATGGTCTGGGATGGTACAGATACTTTGTATTTATATGCATATGAAGATGATGAAGATATTGCTCAGGAAAAAGATGAGAAACCCGAGGCTATTGTCGATTTTGACGCCATCTTCATCCCCGATGCTCCCAAGAAAGCAGGTCTTATTATTCCACAGCTGGCTTTTAATGATGTGAAAGATACATATCTTTTAGGAACTAATTTGTGGCATTCTAACAGTTTGATCGAGATGACACGTAAATATGCTCAAGGTGCCATCATGTCTGATGGTTTTTTCCCCGAGAGCTCCTCAGAGCATGTAATAGATTTTGTCGGAACTTTTTATAAGACTTTCAATAAAAAGCCTGAATTCATTGAAGCAGTAGCTTACGATACGGCCATGATATTGTTTCAGATGGTAAGCCGGCCTGATATTCGATTCAGAAGTGTACTTAAAAGTGAGCTCAAGAAACTCACTGATTTTCAGGGGGTAACAGGACTTACTTCTTTTGGCAATGACGGAGACGTCAAAAAAAAGCTATATCTTCTTCAAATAAAAGGTAAGAGCTTTGTTGAACTGGAGCGCCATTAAGCAACTCAAGAAATGCGGGTTAAAGGAGGGGGAATCAATCGTTTTTCAATGAACCCTGACCTGTCGCTCCCAGAACACTCTGCCACAACTTTCCTTTGGGATCGATCTGCTTGCGCTTTCCTGCCGAGGCACTCATGGGAAGATGCACAAAATGGTTATTCCAGCGGCCGATGAGAAGTTTTGTCTTTCCTGCCATACCCGCATGAACCGCATCACGCCCCAGGAAGCTACAGAACACGCGATCATTGGCATTTGCAGGCAGACTCCTTATCATATAACTGGGATCGATATATTTCAGGGTTACTTCGATGTTTTTGCCGTTAAAATAGGATGATATGGCATTTTTTATGAAAAGTCCTATATCCTTGAGTCTAATATTGCCGGATTCATCACATTCGTCTGTCTTGTCGTCAAAAAACTTTTGACCTGCGCCCTCAGCTGCCACGATTACGGCATGCCCTCTGCTATTCAGGCGCCTTTCAAGGGCAGTGAGAAAGCCATCCGGTCCTTCAATATCAAAGTCTACCTCAGGTATAAGCACAAAATTTACATCCTGTTGAGCCAGGGTGGCCGTGGCTGCGATGAAGCCCGAGTGTCTGCCCATCAGCTTAATAAGGCCGATTCCGTTGGGATATCCTGCTGATTCGTTATGAGCGCTCTTGACAGCCTGTGTCGCAACATCAACCGCCGTATCAAAACCAAAAGAGCGTGATACCATATATATATCATTATCGATGGTTTTTGGGATTCCGACAACACTTATCTTCAAACCTCTTTTGGTTATGGTATCGGCTATTTTTGTGGCAGCCATGAGGGTTCCATCACCTCCGACCATAAACAGTATGCCGATGTTCATTCTTTCCAGGCTGTCGACAATTTCGTCTATAGGTTGGGGACCCCTTGAAGACCCGAGGATAGAACCGCCCATTTCGTGTAAGTTGACGACAGTTTTCGGTTTAAGATCCAGAATATCATGTCTGTATTTGGGGATAAAACCTTGAAGACCATACTTAAAGCCGTAAATATTTCGCACACCATAGCTGAAGAAAAGTTCCAGAACGATGGCCCGGATAATGTCGTTCAAACCGGGACACAATCCGCCGCAGGTTACCAGAGCACAACGAAGCTTGCTCGGATCGAAGTATATTTTGCTTCTGGGACCGGCCAGTTCAAAGGCGGGAAAATCTTTTCCTTCTTCGACCATCTTAAGAAGGTTATTTAACTCTACGTCCAGTAAAACTCTGTCGGTATCATGCACAAAATTTCGGTCAAGAGCACCATTTTCGCCTCTACGGATAGGTGATGTTATTTTAAGGGGTCCAAGGGTCGATATTGTAGTGTCAATGGAATCGAATTTCATGACATCCTCTTTAAGTTATGCTTTAATTTCCATTAAATTTAAAATCACCTTTACCCAAAATATCGTGCAGATGCAAGATTCCACAAACCTTTCCTGCGGAATCTGTTATGGGAAGCACCGTGATCTGATATTTTTCCATTATGTTCAGGGAATCATAGGCAGGAGAGTCCGGGCCAACTGTCCGGGGATTTTTTGTCATGGCATCTTCTACGGTTAGTTCAACAATGGATTTTCTCTTTGCAATCAATCGTCTTAAGTCGCCATCGGTAATGATACCGGCAAGGGTGTTATCTGCACTGATGACAAGGGTTGCCCCCAATCCAAGACGATTGATTTCCTTGACAGCATCTTCCATGGTGGTTCCTTCAAGAACGTATGGAATAGAGGCGTCGGTTAGCATGATATCTTTAACTTTGTTGGAAAGCCGCTGTCCGAGTGTCCCTCCGGGATGAATCTTTTTGAAATCGCTTGTTTTAAAATGCTTCTTGTTTATCAAAGTCACGGCGAGGGCGTCACCAATGGCAAGAAGTGCGGTTGTGCTTGCAGTCGGGACAAAGCCTAAGGGGCATGCTTCCTTTTCCACAGCAACATCTATGATGATGTCACTATGTCTGGCCAGAGTGGAATTTTTATGCCCGGTAAAGGCGATGATTGTGCATCCTATTTTACGGATACTCGGCATAAGGATATTTAGTTCATCGGTTTCGCCGCTATTGGAAAGAGCTATGAATATATCATCCGGACCGACCATACCGAGATCTCCATGCATGGCCTCGGCAGGATGTAAGAAAAGTGACCTTGTTCCTGTGCTGTTCAGCGTGGCTACGATTTTTCGGCCCACCAGGCCTGATTTGCCAATGCCACTGATTATTAAGCGGCCTCCGGACTGGCAGATGATCTCCACCATTTTGGGGAAGTTGTCATCAATACGATCTGCAAGTTTCAGAATACCTTCGGCTTCTATCTTGAGAACTTCAACAGCCTGTTTTATTATCATGTGGGCTCTATTCCCTGTTGCCTGAAATTATTTGAAAAAGAAATTATCAAAAGGACTCGACATAAAATTTCAATTCATAACAGTCATCTTTGACGAATTCTTCAATATTTCACAAAAAAATCTTCGGCAGACATGCATATTGTAAAACTTAGTATAACAGATAAGCTGGCAATTTTAAAGAAAAAAGAAAGAGCTCTTTTTTTACGGTGATTTAATAAAATTTGGTAAATTTTTTGTTGACAAGTTTTATTAGCCTGATTATATTGCCCCAGTTTTTTTGACCTGTCTTCTAAAGGCCGGGAATAAATGTCTCCCGGCCTTTTTTTTAAATTTATTCCGAAAGGGGGTGATTACAATGGTTTGTACAACGATTAGAAAAGGTTTTGAGTGCCCTTTTATGACTTCAAATGGTTGTTCTTACAATGGCGGGATTTGCCACGAGATCGTGGAGCAGTGTAATGGCTGTAATCGAAGCATTGAAGTATCTTCCAGATGGTTTTGCTCAGCATGTCCTGATCCTTCGTTGAAATGGAAAACCGGAGATTGCAACTGTGCTTCACATGTAACCAAGGCTACTGTGTCAAATGCGAAGATTAATCCGCTCAAAGCATCAAAGAGAGGAAACAGGTAATGTTGCTTTCGATCTACAAATAAACCCCGCTTTTTTTAAGAGCGGGGTTTTTTTATCCACCACCAATCCAGGT
>DAOVAE010000075.1 GCA_030671225.1 Desulfobacteraceae bacterium | reverse complement strand
CAGGCGAGCGCTAAGACGCGCCGACAAGTCCTTGCCCTGGGTTGATGCGCCCAGAATAACTACAGCCGGATTTTCTTTACTGATGAAATCGGCAATTACATTGGCATAAGCGTCGGTCAAATATTCATAAAGGGCCGGGTTGTCGGCGACGATTATTCTGTCGGCTCCGTATTGTTCAAGCTCTTTTGAAATATTTTCAACGTCTGCTCCTAAAACTATGGCTGTGAGGTTACAGTCGAGTCTGTCAGCGATACGCCTTCCTTCACTTAATGCTTCGTAAGTAACTTTTCTGAAAACTCCATCTAACTGTTCTGCTATTGCCAGTACACCTTGTGACATGTTTATCTCCTTAATTGTTTCCATCCATAAATGGCTATTTTTTCGATGAGCGGCGTTCTCCGCGGGTTTCCGTCCTCGATGTACTTCAAGTACGCCTCGGGCGAAAACCCTTGTGCGGCCTTGCTCATCGAAAAAATATTTCATTTATAAATTGGAAACTTAGTGCTCAAATATATTTATGGATGGGCACCAATTAAATGACCTTAGCCTCTTCGTGCAAGATTTTGATGAGTTCGGCAGCCTTTGCCTGTGCAGAGTCGCCTGTTATCATTCTTCCGCCTTTTCGTTCCGGGGGAGGTTTCATTGTAACGATCCTTGTCAGCGGCTTTCCGATCTGGGCAGTGTCGAGTCCGATGTCTGATAAGGTTTTAATATCAATAGGTTTCTTTTTTGCTTTCATGATTCCAGGAAGAGAAGCATAGCGAGGCTCGTTTAATCCGCGCTGAGTTGTAAAAAGGATGGGCAGCGGCGCTTCCAGGATGGCGGTTCCACCATCAATTGTCCTGTGGCATCTGATCTTGGAGTCGGTGATCTCTTGCTTTATAACCATGGAAATATGTGGAATGTCTAAAAATTCTGCTGTGGCCGGTCCCACCTGAAAGTTATCATCGTCAACAGCTCGCTGACCTGCGATAATCAAGTCAAAAGGCGTTTCCTTCAGCATTGCTGCCAGAATTCGTGCTATGTTTAAACCATCGTATCCTGAAACAGCCGGATCATTGACCAGCACCCCCTTATCAGCGCCCATTGCCAGGGCTGTTCTTATGGCTTCAGCCGTTTTTTCCGGTCCAACAGAAATGATGGTAACAGAACCGCCATGAGCTTCTTTTATTTGCAGGGCTTCTTCAACTGCGAATTCGTCATAGGGGTTCATAACCCACTTGATGTCATCGGTTTTTATGGATACCCCGTCGTCGGCGATCCCGATTGACGATTCTGTTGTCGGAACCTGTTTTAACAATACTATGATTTCCACTCTTTTTACCTTTCTTTTCTTACGTGGTTCATCCTGTATAAAGTGAGACCTTTGCAAAACACCCCTTTTTGTCTCCGCCACAGAACTCTGGCGGATCAGGCTCAAATTTTAATCCTCGAAATACTCAATGTATTCTTGTGGTTAAAATTTTCCCCTTCCTTGAACTTGAACAAAAATGAACATTTTTCAAAGGTCTCAAAGTCAAAAAAAGCATTGTAACCCCTTTAATAAATTGGATTACGTTTTTATAGCAAGGAAAAGTACAGTACCAGTCTTTTTATGTCAATAAAATTGTAACGATATTTAGGAACATAAAAACCAGGCATTAATTCAGATTATATGAAAAACCAACCTAACTGGCATTCAGGCAATCACCTTTTAAATCGTATCACTGTTTGAGAATGTTAGTGGCATTAAGAAAGAACATCAAGGTTGCAAATTTTTTCTATTAGTTAGATAATAGCCTAATTGTACCAAAGCACAATTAGGGAGGGGCCGGGGATCAGTACACAGGGGTCAGCAAAGTAAGTTGCGCTTTATGAGTTATATCTCATTCATACGGGTATTATAAAATTAAGATGGAATTAGTTTTCTGACACCCGAATTGGGCAAAAGAGGGCGTTTTGCAAAAGTCTCAAATTTAATAGGTTTTTTGCGGCACATATGTGTTTTGATAACCGTTCACAGTTCAGGGTTCAACGTTCAGGGTTAAGAACAAATAAGATATTGAAGATCCGAAGTCCTCGTTACAAATGTTCATTTTCCCAAGTAATTACCAATTTGGCTTCAAATATTGGATTAGGCCTGACGAAACTGACGCTTTTCTCGTAAATACGCATCCCGAATGCAGTCCGGGGACGAGAATGGAACCTTGAACCTTTGAACCCTTGAATGCCTACGTGTTTTGTAAACTGTTAGACTAAAGTCAGCATTATAAGCAACACATGAAAGTCAAGAAGATAGGCGCATATCTGGTTGAAAATCAAACCTGCAACGAGCAGATGATTGACCAAGCTCTTAAGCGGCAACTCGCTCTTGAACTCGAAGGGATATATAAACCTATTGGTCAAATCATTATAGAGAATGGCGATTTGAACTATGAGGCTCTTGACTTGATCCTGCGACGTCAAGGAGAGGACATACTTCGTTCAGTAGAGCTTTTTAAATCTCTGTCTCCGGAGTTGGTGACAAAGATAGCCGGTGTGGCCGAATGCCGGGCTTTTCCTAAAGGCAAGATCATCATACATGAGGGTGATCAAGGAGATTCCTTCTATCAGGTCATCTCAGGGTCGGCACGTGTTTTTCGGGTCTCTGAAGACGGAGTTGAAGTAACACTGAACACTCTCGGGCCGGGCGAAAGTTTCGGTGAAATGGCATTGCTAACCGGCGAGCCCCGCTCCGCGTCTGTAAAAACTCTGGAGGCGAGCGGCTTTTTGCTGATTTCGAAGCAGGCTTTTGATCAACTTGTAGATGAAAACCCTGAATTTTCTCTGGCCCTTTCCAAGATCATCTCCAGCCGGCTGGTCCGGGGGGGTATTAACCTGGTTACCGCAACCTCTACCGAGAAGGCCTACCAGCGGTTTGTTTCGGAACAGAGCGCCGGACCAAAGTCGCGATTGATCGGAAGAAGCAAGGCGGTTAAGAAACTCCAGTCCACAATTAAGGAGGTAGCTCGCCATGACAAGCCGGTCCTGATTATAGGTGAAACCGGAACGGAAAAAGGCGATGTGGCCGGGCTGATTCACCAGGGCAGCAAAAGGAGCGACGGTCCTTTTTTAGCTGTAAACGTTAAGAATGTCAACATGGGGAGAGTAATTGTCCGGCCTAAAGAGCAGGATCCGATTCGGTTAGAACTTGCTCAAAACAGTACTCTCTTTGGACATGCCAAGGGCGCGCTCTCTTTTGCACAGGAAAGGAGGCTTGGACTGCTTCAGGTGGGAGACGGTGGTACGGTTGTCATAGAAAATATAGAACAATTGTCCGAAAGCATTCAAGCTAAATTGGCCGACTTTATTAAACTCGGCCATTTCCTACCTCTGGGCAGCCAGGACCCCTTGTATGCCTCGGTCCGCGTTTTGGCGACAAGTTCCGCCGACATTGGCAAACTGGTTCAGGACGGAAAATTTAATGAGCAATTGTTCGACCTTCTGGGGGGAAGTCAAACCCTGGCTGTTCCACCTCTTAGAAGGCGAAGAAAGGACCTCCGCCAGCTTGTCGATCACTTGTTAGAACATTACAGCGAACAGGCAGGCAAATCGGTTGCCGGTATCGACCATGATGTCTACAAGAGCATCATGGCATACGACTGGCCGGGCAATACCGACGAAATCAGAGTAGTTATTAGGCGGGCCGTTAATCTAGTTCAAAACAGCCGGCTCACTCCTGAAGATATTCTAATCGGCATGGCTCCCCAGATTACCGGGAAGTTAAGCTTTAATGTTCTGAAGTTGGATCGGGTCCGGAATCTGTTCCAGAGCAACGCTTTTCCCGCTTCGGCCCAACTATTTACTGCTTTCTTTTTTGGTCTGATTATATTCCTTGGTTTTTTTGGCCGGAAGGCGGCCGACTACAATGTATCTCTTGTATTAACTTGGGGGTTGTGGGAGCCTCTAATCGTCTTGAGTTGTATCCCGGTTGCAAGAATATGGTGTGCTGTTTGCCCGGTGGGTGCTTCAAGTTCCTTTATAAGCCGAAGATATGGTCTTAACCGAAACGTCCCGTCTTTTATCCGCTCTTACGGCGTTCATCTGAGCGCCATCGGCTTGGGGCTAATTTTTCTCTCTGAGGTGGTTTTTAATATGCAGTTTTCTCCACGGGCCACGGCTTGGTTGGTTTTGTCAGTTACCCTGCCGGCAGTGATAATGGCTCTGATTTACCGGCGCCGGGTATGGTGCCGATTTCTCTGTCCACTTGGCAAGTTGATCGGCTTTCTGTCCAGCTGCTCTTTCTTGGAGTTGCGTGCCAACCAAAACATTTGCAACAGCGACTGTACGGATCACACCTGTTATGTCGGACATGAACGCCAAGCAGGCTGCCCGGTTTTCGAGGCGCCATTTTCAATCCATAACAACCAGAACTGTATCATCTGCGGGAACTGTATAAAAAATTGCCCTAACCAGTCGCCGGTCCTTAATCTCAGGGTGCCGGGCCACGAGCTTTGGACTTTTCGCAAGCCGGACCTGGTAATGACCCTGTTTGGACCACTTATTATAGGTACCCAGCTTTTTCGAGGTCTGGAAAAAGTGGGTTATTTTCACCATTATACTGCTGCAATGAATCAGCGGTGGATTTTTTATTCGGTACTTATTTTAATAACGACATCCCTGGCCTTTCTCTTTGTTAGAACAGTGGGCAAAGTGGTCTTTGATTCGGTAAGGTCCACGTCACAAGAGAAGTCGAATCTTTTAGCATATACTCTCGTACCGCTGGCTGTTGCTTTTGAATTGAGTTTCCATTTTGAGCGATTAATAGGCCTGGGTGGGCAGTTGCTCCCTACCGTGGGTCGGCAGCTTGGTTTTGCCTGGGATTTTCTCGGGCTGAACATAGCCCCCTCGTTTGTTACAGCTTGCCAGATCTTGTTTGTTCTGATCGGAGCCTTTGCTTCGAAAGCCGTTCTAAAAAGGCTGCTTCGCTCCCGCCAGGACACTTCATCACTGCGCCTTTCTTTTCGGCAGAGCTGGCCCATACTGTTGCTTGCCGTTGTGTATATCTTGCTCTTTTGGGCTGGTTGATTATTTAATCCCTAACCCGGATTTGGGCTAAAGCCTTTTGAGTAGTGATCGATCAAGGTGCCGTCATCTTTTTGGACAACGATCAGACATTCAGTGTGGTCTAAGCTGTTTACAAGCTTAAGACCTTTTTCGACGCCCAGAATCATGACCGCAGTCGCCAGTCCATCTGCAAATGTGCAGGTATCAGCCACGATTGAAACACTTACAACCCCGTTGTCTATCGGATGTCCATTTCTTGGGTCGATTATGTGGGAAAAGCGTTTTCCTTTAAATTCGAAAAAAATTCTGTAATCACCACTCGTTGCAAAACCTTTGTCATATAAAGATATAACTTTGTATATCTTATCAAAAGGCGCATCTTTCTTGGGGCTGTTGATTCCTACTCTCCACTTTTTGCCGTCATTCCTGAGCCCTGCAGCAAATACCTCGCCTCCGATCTCAACCAAAAAGTTTTTTATCCCATTTGTTCTGATAAGCGCTGCAATCTGATCAACGGCATAACCCTTTGCAATGGAAGCAAGATCAAGAGATATGGAAGCTTTTCTTTTGACAAGATACCGGTTGGATGAAATTTCAATATAATTAAATCCTATTTCAGGTAAAAGCGCCTTTATTTCTGATTTTTCAGGGATTCTTTTTTTGTTTTTGGAATTGCCGAAACCCCAAAGATTTACAATCGGCTTGATGGTACCATCCCATGCTCCGCCCGTTAATTTGTAAATATCTTTAGCAACTTTCATGACATTAAAAAAATCGTCGGATATGTAAAACTTTTCTCCAATGCGGTCAAATGCGTTAAACAGGCTTATTTCGCTGTCTTTTCTATAAGTGGACATACTTTTATTGATCTGTTCAAGGCGCATTTCAACCTTATCTTTCAGGCCCTTTGTATTTTTAAAAAACCCGGTCACAACTTTAATATGATAGGTTGTTCCCATGGTTTTACCTGAAAGAGAGACTTCTTTTTTAAAACCGCACCCTGCAAATAATGATAGGGAAAAGATTAAGAAGGCTGTTTGAAGATATTTTCCCATCAGCAAATCCTCGGGAGTTGATCTCCCGTTAGCATATCGACAATTCTGGTTCCTCCGATACGGGTTTGCATAATTACTTTACCGTGATAATCGGAAACCGTCTCGCCGATGATACAGGCTTCCTGGCCGAATT
>DAOVAE010000094.1 GCA_030671225.1 Desulfobacteraceae bacterium | reverse complement strand
TCAAAATCGCCTCATTGGAACATCCGGTAAGCCATTTGTGCGTGTCGGTGCTATACGCTTTAATGTCAAGCCAAAAGGCATCCACACCACAATCGCGCAAATAATCGAGATTTTGGGAAGTAAGCCCGTACCCATTGGTTTCGATCAATACCCAGAGGCTGGTATGCTTATGGATTAAGTGCGCACATTCTCCATAGAATTCGGGGCAGCAGGTCAGGTCACCGCCGGTAAAAGCTACGATATTCCGCACAGGGCCGAATCCTTGTGGGCCAAGTACAATCGATTCAGGGTTCAGGATGCCGGGGCACGAACTTGACCGTTTTCCGTAAAGTACACAACTCCCGCAGCATCGGCAGGTATCATGGGCATGCCAGGCTGTTGCTTTGACCCTAGGTTCCATCAGGGTAATCGATTTTTCATATATCATCGCCTCTTTTAGAATTTCCTCAGGCGTGTACCAGGCACCGCTTTTTATCTTGCTGAAATACCAGGAATGGCATTTCCGGCAGGAAAAGTTACATCCCGACTGATAAATGGAAAGGTAGTTTTCCGGGCGTGATAGATGGATGGAGGTAATAAGTCGATACGTTTGGTTGTTTTCATGTTTTAGTGTAGCCGTGCAGGCCAGTATGCGTTTCCCTTCGACTTCGACCAGGCAGCTTCCGGAAGAAAACCCCTGTTCTTTTATCCTGCAAATACGGGATTTCACTTTATCATTTGTCTTTTCAACAGTATGTTCGAAATAAAAAATTACAAATTTTCTACATACTTATAAAGTATTGGATTGGTACATACTTCATAGTATTTTTGATCTGTCAGCCGGATAACACTCATATCATCAGGGGTAACTTCCGGAATATAGGCCTCCCGTATTATTAAAAGCTGGTACTCTCCTGTTACTGTAGGGCATTTCCCCGTATGAATTTTAATCTTTTTTTTCTGCAAGCCTGGGATATGACATTCTATCGACTTTAAGTCTATCTCTTTTGACAGCTTCTCAAAACCATCGGCGTTCAATTCAATTCCATTTATATTATAACGAAAGAATATATCGTCTGCTGAGGCAGCAGAATCTTTTGATAATGCTGTTTGATATACGTAAAGATTAAATGGTTTTTTATTATTTAAAATCGACCTGTGAAATAACTTTGCGCATTTCGACATCCGGTCGGCTGTATTGATGGCCGGTGAGATCATAATACGGTTATCTTCGTCAAAGAGAAAAGTAGGAGGACTGCCATTATAACATATACCGATTCCCAGTTCGAGTACCGGAAGGTTGTATTGTATGCTATTCTCATTGTATCGCTGTACGATAAGAAGCATGTTGATTGCTAGTCCGCAGGCACGTGCAACGCAGTACCATCCTTCCGGCGTATTTTGGTGCTCGATTATCGACAGGATAATTGCATCACCCTCAATAAATAACTTTTCGGCAGCGTATTTAAACAAGGTCCCGGTTATGGGAACAAAAAAATTGAGACTAAAGAATGATGCTGGATTTAATCCTCTTTTTTTCATCTGACAGGTGATATCTGTGGAATCACGCATATCCGCCTTGATGATTACATGATTGATGATCGGCTTTGTCTCGAGTTCCTGTTCGTGTGGCAGTAAAAACTCGTATAGGAGACGATTTTCGCGAGACAGATCGACAATCCTTTTCTCTGAAACCAGGTTTACACTGTCCATGGCTTCTTTTAGCATTATAAAATTTTGAAAATCTCTGTGATAACGGGCAAAATCGTTGAGAAAGCGTACCAAATACTTTTTCTTTTCATACGCTCTAATTTTTTTAAGATGCTTTATTTTTTTCTTCAGCGGCACCAGGGAAAATGATTTGCCATAAAATCCTTTTAATCGATTAAGTTGACTTACAATCCCCCTCCTTTGTCTTGGTTTAATCAGAAACTGTAAAACCTGATGGGGTACCAGCGGAGGGCAGTAGTCAAGATAAACCGGCTGCATTTCATAAGCAGCTGTGATTTTTTTGATAAGATCGCCCTTATTAAATTGTTTGTAAATAAGGTTTAAAAATTTTTCTTGATGTTTTGCCCGCTTTTTGAGATTTGCGAGATCTTCTTTATTTCCATTTTGTTTCTTTAGTATCTCATAGCGGTCATTTGATTTAAAACTGTTAAACAGAATATCAATGTTATCAACGTGTTTTAACCAGATATCTGTTTCCTGATACCGGGTATCAGTATTATGTCTTCCTGCTTTTGCAATATTATCTTCGAAAATTTTCGTTCTCTGTTTTGACCGGTCCAAAGTAGATAGATTTTTCAAGAAAGTTTTCAAGAGGATATTTCTTAAAATACTTCTGATTAAAAATAATAACTTATGGTAATTATCAGTATCTTCAAGACGATGACCCAGCAATACGTATTCATCTATCATAAATAGATCGTCAAAGGGATTTTCTACATGAAGTATGGGGTTGGAGAAGACATCATCGGGAAGATTTGACTCATTCCCAAAAATTGCCTCACGCATTTCTTTTAAGTCTTTACGCTGAATATCAATCAAATCTTCGAATAGTTCTTTGCCCACATTGAGCAAAATCGATTGCTTGTTCTGTTGGATATCAGACAGTTTCTCTTTGATTTTTATATATTTACTTAAGCTCAGATTTCTTGATATTTCATATTTTTGAGCAACGCTGTTGAGTTTTCGAGCATAATTGTTAAGATAATCTGTCAATGTTTTAAACTGACTCTGAATTTCTTCTGTTAACATCTTTACAACCGCAACCTGAGCCAGTAGATCGATTTGGATCTCAGAGTCTGACTTCGCCTTATTGATCGCACCTTGCAATACATTACTGCAAAGCCGCTTGAATTCATCTCTTTCCCTGACCAGGCTCGATGCCTTATCTATGCCCAGAATCTTTTCAACATCGGCATATTTCCCAAGAAGCCGGTTTATTATTTTTTTGGCAGATTTGCAGAGAGCCGGACTCAAATGGACATCATAATGGATATTATCCGCGCCCAGAACCAATTTATCCAGGGGAAACTGTACCGAATAAGTTCCGAGCGAGAATTCTTTCAGATTGGGATATTTTGAAAAGAAAGTTAACATTGACAATCTCGTAAAAAGACAAAATTCGACGGCAAAGTAAAAAGCTCCAAATTCAAGGCGCGCAAATCCTGTGGAATCGGCTATCCGCCGGTCCCGTGGGGAGCGTACTTATAGTAAGCTGCAATGACGAAGGATGCAGCGCAACACAGAAGTTGGACTTTTTACGAAGCCGTCAAATTTGACGAGCATCAATTTCATATCTTTCTATATTCCAACCCCTATCTTTTAATATATACGATTTGTTTATAGCAGATTTCAGAACAAAATCAATATATTTTAGGTTTTCTTTTTTATAAAAGGAGATACAACTTGACATTAATTATTTTTCATATCTAAATAATGATGAATTCGTAAAAAGGTTGAATTCATCAATCAATACTTGCTTTCAAAAAAGGCGAAATCTAAATATGATGCACGTTCAAACAGGTCTTGAGAGGTTTATCGAGTCTCCGCCATCATGGATATCCGGAAAACGAATCGGACTTTTATGCAATCCTGCTTCAATTGACACAAATTTTCGCCATGTCCGCGAATTGATCAATCGGAAATTCCCCGGTCGGCTTCAAGCATTATACTCGCCTCAGCACGGATTTTTTGCCGAAAAACAGGATAACATGATCGAGTCGGATGATATGACTGATCCGATGTTAGAAATTCCTGTTTTAAGTCTTTACGGTAAAACACGCATCCCCGACAAAAAGATGTTCTATCCCATCGACGTCCTCATCGTCGATCTGCAGGACGTGGGCACGCGTGTTTACACCTTTATTTACACCATGTCGTATTGCCTTGAAGCTGCAAAAAAGTTCGGTAAAAAAGTCCTGGTACTCGACCGGCCTAATCCTGTATCCGGAAGCATCACGGAAGGGAACTGCTTAACTTCCGAATGCACTTCATTCGTCGGAAGATATCCCATCCCAATGCGTCACGGTCTTACAATCGGTGAGCTTTCTCTATTGTTCAACAAGGAATACGGTATCAACTGTGATCTTGAAGTTATTCCCATGAAAGGTTGGAACAGGAAGATGTTTTTCCAAGACACCGGCCTTGCCTGGATTCCGCCGTCCCCCAACCTTCCATCACCGTTATCTGCAATGGTTTACACAGGCCAGGTATTGTGGGAAGGGACCAATGTTTCCGAAGGTCGTGGAACCACCCAACCGTTTGAAATTTTCGGTGCCCCGTTTATCAATACCAAGCTACTGCTGTCAACCCTGTGTGGAAACCGATTGCCGGGTGCAACACTCAGGCCGGTTGTATTTGAGCCAACTTCCAACAAATGGAAAGGTTCCCGGTGCAAAGGATTTCAGATACACATAACAGACCCGTATGAATTCAAACCATATATCACAACCCTAAGACTTCTTCAGGCTGTAATTTTCCATCACAAAGATCGGTTTCACTGGAAGCTTCCACCTTATGAGTATGAATTTAAAAGGCAACCGATAGACCTTATTATCGGCGATAAGGGAATACGACGGAGTATTGAAAACTTTGATGAGACAGATAATATAGAAAATTCCTGGATGGATGATCTTAAAGGGTTTATGGAAATAAGTCGGAAATTTCATCTTTATGAATGAGTAACCATAAGGGTAATAAATAATGGTTAACCATTAATTATTAACAATTAATTATTGATTATTGATTATTAGATCCGGTTTAGGGGCCAATGACCCCAGTGAAATGCGTTGCGCTGTCACTACGTGAATTTCACAGGGCAAGCAAATGACTAATAACAAAATAAACTGGATACGGATGCAGTTTAACAAAAATAAAGTCTGGTTATCCATATACCGGAACAAAAGACCTGTTATTAAAAACGGCAAGGTTTTGATCAAGTACCAGCTTGACCAAGATCACGAGTACTGGGTCAACCAAAAGAATGTTACGCCAATCGATTCGGCCCGGTCTGAAACCAGAGGCAAAAAATCTCCGAATAAGCTGAATAAAAAACCTAAAACAAAAACTTCATCCCCGGATATAACCGAATACAGGAATGCCGTCTGCATCTATACTGACGGAGCATCTTCCGGAAATCCCGGCCCATCAGGAATAGGGATTGTGCTCCGTTTTGGAAAACATGAAAAAGAAATATCAAAATATATCGGTATAGCAACCAACAACATCGCAGAGCTTGAAGCGATCAGAACAGGTCTCCGGGCCATAAAAAATATTGATCTTCCGGTACGCATTTTTACAGACAGCAGGTATGCATACGGAATCTTGAACCTGGGCTGGAAAGCAAGAAAAAATCAGGATATCATACAATCGATAAAAAAAACTCTTTTAAAATTCAATGATCTGAAAATAATAAAA
>DAOVAE010000120.1 GCA_030671225.1 Desulfobacteraceae bacterium | reverse complement strand
AAATAAAGTGGGCACGGGTAAAAAGCGGCTTTGGCTGATGCTTATCTTAATCCTGGTGATGATTCCTATTACTTCGCTACAGGCACAAACGCCAACGGCGAATCAAGAAGAAGAAAGACCGGTGCTGGTGGGGCGCATATCGCATATTGAGGGACAGTTATTACGATACGTGCCTGATGAAGAAGACTGGGTCGAAACTGTCAGGGACACTCCATTTGGCATAAACGATACCCTCTATTCTAATAAATACACGAGGGCGGAAATCATAATGCCAAACAACGCATGGATGAGGATAGACTCAGATACACAGATTCAGCTCATTACAATCAAAGACGATGTAACCGAGATCGATGTTTTTTCAGGGGTGGTCCGGTTCTACAACAAGGGCTCTGATGCGGTGATTAAAGCCGTAACACCCCTCGGTTATGTGATGGGGCCGCCGGGAACCGGCTTTGATTTGATCGTGGACCATGACTATGTGGAAGTTATTGCTTCGAAGGGAACAGTATATTTTGATCACAACACCGCCGGGGAACAATTTGAAGCCATTGCGGGCTCGTCAGCTATCATTGCGAACGGGTGGCAGGTGACTGCCGGAGATGCTGTTGCGGATCCTAATTGGGATGAGTGGAACAGGGATAGAGACGCACTGTGGGCCAAAAGGATTAGAACTGGTGGAGAGTCGGCAAGATATTTACCTCCAGGGCTTTATCATCACGCGTACGTCCTTGAAAGGCATGGGAGATGGCAAAGAGTTTACTATGATGGAGCGTACTACTATTTCTGGCGTCCGGTTCACTTGACCGTTGGATGGGCGCCGTTTACCGTGGGCAGATGGACAGCATGGTACGGAGAACACACATGGATCCCTTACGAACCATTTGGCTATGTAACTCACCATTATGGATGCTGGGTATTGGTAAACGGTTTCTGGTATTGGGCACCGCCTGTGGCCCGCATTAGGGTTCATCCGGGTCCTCCGCTTCTCGACGTAGGATTTGCCTGGTATCCGGGAAGAGTCGCCTGGATACATTCCGGCGTCCATATCGGCTGGGTGCCCTTGGCACCCTATGAGCCCTATTACTGCCACCGGCGCTGGGGACGACGTACAGTCGTTGTCAGGGATGTCAATATAACTAACGTATATAACATAACCAGATATAGATATTTCAAACATGCAATACTAATCCACCGGAAAAACTTGTATAAGGTCAATAATTATAGAAACGTAAGGATAAGAAACATAAAAAATAGGACCATTGTTAAAAAGAACCGTGTTATACCTGTTGTAAACGAAACGGTTATAAGGGACTACAGAAAGACCAGAAAAAAATACAATTTTGCCAATAATAATGTGAAACAAAAGCCTCATGGGACGGTTATTAAGAGAATTCAGCAAAACCGTTTAGATGCAGCTAAAAATATAAAGGTTAAAGCCAGAAGTATTCAACAGAATGGTAAAAATATCAGGCAGTACCGGATTGGTAGTGGAGCGAAGATAAAAAATCCAAAAGCAAGAAAATTGCTGGTCCCTGCGGATCAGGACAACAGGTCGGTTTCGAAGGTAATACACAAACAACAACTTCAGAGTATAAACAAAAGAAATATAAAAACTCAAGAGCCGGGCAAGGTTCGGAAGGATCGACAAATAAAGACATGGAAACTTGTACAAGAGAACAGAAGACACAACTCTGAAAAAAACAGAAGCATTTCAAGTCGGGCCTTAAAGTTACGGCCTACATCCTCAAAGAGAGCCGCAGGCCACAGTTCGATCTACCGGGGCTACCCCGGTACCATCTCCCGGAGCTACGGGGCAGGCGGGGCAGGCAAGTGATAAATATTTTGGTTGACTCTTGAGTGCCACGGGCGTAAGCCTGTGGGTATCTACAAAAGGAGATCGGTTTTTGTATGCTAATGCTGCAAGGGTTATGAATCGAGGAGGGCAGATTGTTGTGAGCGAAGAGGAAGAGCCCCCTATGTCCAAGGGAGATAAAGAGCTGGTTGCTCGGGCACAAACCGGTGATCAGTCGGCTTCAGAGGAGCTGATCAGACTGTATCAGAAAAAAGCTTACGCGATCGCTTACAATATGTGCAATGGAGACAGCGAAGAAGCCAAAGAAATTGTACAGGAGGCTTTTTTGCGGGCTTTTCGGAGTTTAAAGAGCTTTACAGGGAAATCATCTTTTTATACCTGGTTCTATCGCATCCTGGTAAATATTTGCTTAGACCGTAGGCGCCGGCATAGCAGATGGGAGCGGATATTTTCTTTCTGGCGTCCGGATCAACGTGAGAAATCGCATTTAAAAGAAGGATATGAAGAATATCCGGAACCCAAAGAGTATTCTAATCCCATGACGGTACTAAGTAATAAACAGCTCGCACAAGAAATTCGAAAAGCCTTACAGTCCCTTCCTGTGAGACAGCGTATGGCTTTTCAACTCAAAGTGATCAATGGTATGAAAATACGCGAAATCGCTCAAGTAATGGGAACGGCCGAAGGAACAATCAAGAGTCATATCTTTCGAGCGACCCGCTTCTTGAGGGATGCCTTACAGGAATGGGTACAGCCATAGGAGGTGAATGTATGAAATGTTATTCCGATAGGCAAGAAACGCTCTGGTTGGACGTATACGGAGAGTTGTCTCCGGAAGTACGTCCGGCCTGGGAGAAGCACCTTGAGACATGCAGGGACTGCTCTTACGAGCGGGAAGTCTTGCTCCAGTTGCTTGAAAATGTGAAGGAAGCCATGCCTGTACCGCCCCTTTCACATAAGGACGCCGAAGCACTCCAAAATGATATTACCAGGAAACTTAAAGAACAACAGGGCAATACGTGGTTTCGAAAACCGTTTCTAAGCGGATATATTAGACCTATTCATGCCCTGGCCGCGTGCTGCATGTTGATAGTGGCCTTTGGATGGTTCGGCCTGAAAGGACTGCAACACACTACCTCCGTTCAGACCGTATCTGACCTTGGGATTGAAGAACAAATGATCGCTAAAGATCTTGATCTTCTTGAGAACCTGGAGCTTTTGGAAGAAATGGATACACTGGAGAAACTGGGTCAAGTGATGGACCGGGGAGAAACTACGATATAAGGTCTTTTTACAATGCGGGAACTTTAAGATGATCCAAGTGATCCAAGGAATTATTAAGGAGCGTCTGCTATGATGGGATACAAAAACAGGTCGCTGAAAAGTTTGAAGCCATGGAGCATTGTTTTAACACTTATGCTTGGGGTCTCCATCTTTTTTCCTGTATCGACCTGGGGAAGATCACACCGGTTTTATGAGAAAGTCTATGTCCAACGAATGGAGAACTCCGGCCGGGCAATTGCCCTGAAAAACCGGGAGCTCTACAACTACCTGGAAAAGCAGAGGACTCACACATTTATAAAACATAAGAAAAAATTTTACCTTCAGGCAAAAGATTACGGAAGGAATTATCGGAGTTTGCCTCCTGAAGAGAAAGCCAGGCTCAAGGGAACGTTTCGGGAGTGGCAGACGCTACCTCAGGAAAGAAAACAGATTTTGCGTCGTCGAATGGAAAAATGGAGGCAGCTTCCACCTGATAAACGCGAACGCTTTCAAGAATGGTTCCAGCAATGGCAGAAGGTACCGCCGAATGAACAAGAAAATATTAGGAAAAAGCTTAAAAAATGGAATGTATTGCCTCAGGACGAACAAGAGAAAATACGTCGTAAATTCCGCAGACCATAGAGATTAAGCCAGCCAAATCAACAATCTCCTGCAAGCGCCCCCGTGAGAAATCCGGAAAAAACCGCATCAATTCCGCAGCGCATAAAACTCGTGCTCGTAAGTCTCGATGTTTCATGAATCAAAAAAAATGTTCACAAAGGGAGCAAAATGGACTTTTTTATGAAACCTTCAAAGATGCTTTAAAATAAAATCGACACGATCGCTGACAGATTTCAGTGGAACGTATACAACATTATAGCTCAACATTTGATAACTTTCCCTTAAAAGACGATCAAGCTCGGCTGCGATTATATCATCTTCTGATCGCACAGCATCTTTTTCAAACCCTAATCTTTCAAAGAAAAATATTTTTTTATACTCGGTTTGCTTACTCTTCTTGATGGGCTCATCCGGGTTTAATCTTTCCAACATATAGTATCCAATGCTGTCCGGAACCGCGCGATCAAAAAAAACCGTCGCATCTTGAGAAAGAGAATTTTCAATTTCAATCTTTTTATACAGAATATTGCGCTCAAATGATAATATATCAGCTTTTATCCGTGCTATACTTTTTCCCTTTCCCAATTCTTTATCGATGTATGCCCGAGCTACTTCATGAACAACCTGGTAGCCCATTTGTTCAAGTACGCATATTACTGCGGTTTTGCCCGAGCATGGGGCACCGGTTATTACATACCAGTTTGTCCTTTGCATGAAACGCTCCTGGAAATAAGACCTTACTTTATAAAGCTTT
>DAOVAE010000113.1 GCA_030671225.1 Desulfobacteraceae bacterium | reverse complement strand
AGCTTTATTTGTTGGGCGGGCTTCCATTGCACGTGTTGGGCAGGTAGGCACACATATTTCACATACACTGCATTTTTTCTGATCAAAGTCGACTATCATTTCAGGCCGTTGAATGGAAAGCGCTCCGGTTGGACAAACAGCAGTACATGCGCCGCAGTGTGTGCATTTTTTTTTGATACGCTTTATTTCCTGAGATGCACTCTCAACATGTACTCCCTGATTTTTGAGATATTTTATCCCGTCCTTGAAATTTTTTCTGGTTCCGGTAAGTTCAAGAACCATGATCCCTTCTTTCCTGGGGAGTATGGCAGCATTGAGAATATTGAAAGTAAGGTCATAGTCTTTTACAAGGTAACAGACGATCGGCTTTTCAGCTTCTGTCTTTGGAAAACGAAGAATAAGTATTTTTGAATACACGACGGTCCTCCGAAATTACTTTATTTGTAACACGTTAGCTTTTTGAAAATATTACCGCTTGTTTGAAATCGATTTGTTTCAAAGAATTAAACTATTACCTTTATTTTTATAGGTAAAAATACTAAACTAATTATAATTGCCCGGCATGTCAACTACAACCTGAAATCAGAAATCGAACAACAAGTAACAGAAAAATAGCCCATGAACCGTTTTGCTTATCGTACAACAGGCCTTGCGATCAAGACGCTGGCCGGCCTTTCAAAGGCTAATATACATATTCACGGCAAGGAGAATATCCCTGAAGGTTCGGTGATATTTGTCGTCAATCATTTTACCCGGATCGAGACCCTTTTGCTGCCGTATCATATCTATCAGCTGACCCATATTCCGGTCTGGTCTCTGGCTGACTATAGTTTATTTGAAGGATCGATCGGTGTTTTTCTCGAAAAGATCGGCGCCGTTTCCACAAAACATCCTCATAGGGATCTTTTAATCATAAAGAGCCTACTTGCCGGAGATGCCGGATGGATTATTTTTCCCGAAGGCAGCATGATTAAAAACAAGAAAATCATTGAAAAGGGACGCTTTATGATCTCTTCCGCCGGCGGTAAGCATCCTCCGCACACAGGGGCGGCTACGCTGGCGCTCAGAGCTGAATTTTACCGGCAACGGTTACAAAGGATGCGGCTGGAAGCTCCTGAAGAAGCGAAGCGGTTGATGGAACTTTTTCAGATAGATTCTCTGGAAACAGTATTGAAAAGCAATACCTATATTGTTCCCGTAAACATTACCTATTATCCGCTCAGAGCACATGAGAACGTTCTCAGCAACCTGTTTGTTCATATTGTAGAAGATATTCCGGAACGTATGATAGAAGAGATCATGACAGAAGGTACGATGCTGCTGTCCGGGGTTGATGTTGATATTCGATTTGGTGCGTCGACTGAAATAAAGGAATTCATGAAAAGTTCAGCCATTGCCCAGGATGTTGCTTCGAAACAAAGTTTTAGCTTTGATGATCTTCTCCCTTCGAAACGGATGTTGCGGAACGTTGCTCTCAAGATTATGGAGCGTTACATGTCTGCAATATACAGCATGACAACCGTTAATCACGACCACATTTTTGCATCAATGCTTAAGCTGATTCCATTTAAAAATATAGATGAACATGATCTTAGACGAAGAGTATTCTTAGCGATCACTCACAGCCTTGAAAAGACCGGGGCGTACCTCCACAACGAGCTCCATTTAGACCAGATTCACCTCCTGACGGATGACAGGCTAAACAAGTTTAAAGACTTCATCAGGACGGCAGAGGAAAAAGGTGTTGTAAAGAAAAAGAATCATACACTTGTAAAGGATACCTCAAAATTCATTTCTGCTTTTGATTTCCATCGTATCCGCATTGATAACCCCATTGCGGTTATTGCAAACGAAGTTGAGCCGTTGACAGAGCTTCAACGCAGGATAAGACGCCTGGCCTGGCTGCCTGGTTTCTGGCTGAAAAAAAGGATTGCAGGATACCTGATAAAAAAAGCGCTGGATGAATTTGAACAAGACTATCAAACTTTTTTTATTGATGGAGAGTCAAAAAAGAAAGATATAGGCAAACCTTTTCTGATCAAAGGGACATCCCGTAATATTGGAGTGGTTCTTGTCCACGGATATATGGCTGCTCCCCCTGAGGTCAAGGAACTGGCCTCATATCTTGGTCGCAGGGGACTGTGGGTTTATGTTCCACGTTTAAAAGGGCATGGCACTTCCCCTGAAGATCTGGCAGCAAGAACATATATGGACTGGGTGGCATCTGTTGATGCGGGTTATGCCATTATCAGTAACATATGCAAGAGAGTTGTCGTCGGAGGATTTTCTGTCGGAGCCGGGCTGGCTCTGGATCTGGCAGCAAGAGTGAAAGATGTGAAAGGTGTTTTTGCAGTTTGTCCCCCCATGAGACTTCAGGACTTTTCATCAAAGTTTGTGCCGGCAGTGGATGTATGGAATCGGCTGATGGAAAAAGTTCGCCTTGACGGCGCAAAAAAAGAGTTTGTTGAAAACATACCAGAAAATCCCCATATAAACTATTTACGCAATCCGGTTTCCGGTGTATTGGAACTAGGGCGCTTAATGGAATCTCTTGAGACCAAATTGCCGGACATACGAATGCCCGCACTAGTGGTACAGTCCCTTGGTGATCCGGTTGTCAAACCGACCGGGTCAAGGAGAGCATTTAAACTAATAGGATCGGATGACAAGGCGTATATCCTTTTCAACTTTGATTGTCACGGTATTCTTTTGGGTGACGGAGCAGAAAGGGTTCACAGAGCTATAGGGGATTTTATTGGGCGGTTAAATTAAACCTTCAAATTCAGGTGGTGCCATGTTCAAAGTAAAAGATATCATGACAAGAGAGCTGATAACAGTCTCGCCCGAGACGGAGATTATCCACGCAGCAAAGCTTCTCCTTCAAAACCGCATAAACGGCGTCCCGGTGACGGATAAAATGGGAAAACTGGTGGGAATCCTCTGCCAGAGCGACCTGATTGCGCAACAGAAAAAGCTTCCCATCCCTTCTGTTTTCACATTTCTGAATGGATTAATTAGCCTGACCTCCATGAAACAAATCGAGAAGCAGGCTCAAAAGATCGCTGCCATCACCGTGGCCCAGGCCATGACGCCAAACCCTGTCACCGTCCAGCCCGATACGGACATCGAAGAGGTAGCTGCCCTGATGGTGGACAAAAGTTTTCATACCATTCCTGTGGTGGATGAAGGAAAGCTTGTAGGAGTAGTGGGAAAAGAAGATATCCTGAGGACCCTAATGCCCGCACCAGAAGCAGGAGACCTTTGAAAAATGTTCATTTTTGTTCAAGTTCAAGGAAGGGGATAATTTTAACCACAGGAATACATATAGTATTTCGAGGATTAAAATTTGAGCCTGATCCGCCAGAGTTCTTTGGCGGAGACAAAAGGGGGGTTTTGCAAAGGTCTCGCAGGATGATCCGAGTTTGAAGCTGTAGGTCAGGGCAAATTAAGATTCACGGGATTCTTTACGATTTAAACAATCGATAAAAAATTTCTGCCACACTGCAAAGTACTCACGTCCACCCACAAGGTAAGTATCATTATGATCCGCTCCTGCAACTTCATAGAAATCCTTGGGAGCTGTAGCTGTTTCGAATAGACGACGTGCCATGGAAGCAGGGATTGTCTGATCGAATTGCCCGTGTATAAATAAAATGGGCGATTTAATACTTTCAATCAAGGACAAGCTGTCATATTTGACAGTTGACGTTGTCGGCAAAGTAAAGAAAGGAAAATAACGCCGCATCATATCGTCCGTTGAAGTAAAAGCGGCTTCCAGAATTACGCCCAGGCATTCTTCTTTGCTGGCTATATCGACCGCCAGAGCGGTTCCCAGCGAACGTCCGAATAATAATACTGAAGATTCTTGGAAACCTTTCTCGCTTGTTAGATAGCGGAGTGCTCCTTGGGCATCGGAAAAGGTGCCGGCTTTTGAGATTTCACCTTCACTTAGGCCGTATTCTCGATAATCAAAAATAAAGATCGGGATTTGCAGGGCGTCATGCAGCTTCTTAAGATTGTGCAGGCGATGGCTGATATTGCCGGCATTACCATGAAACCAGAGCAGTACCGCACGTTCGTCGGGTCCGTGAACAAACCAGCCATGAAGGCGGGTGCCGTCCTGTGCGGTAAAGAAGACATCTTCATAGGGTTCTAAACGGTAATCTTTGGGGGTTGCTTCGATGAATCTTTCCGGAAAGAACACAATACCTTTTTCTGACATGATATCAATCCTTGTTGGTTTAGAATCACTTAAAACGCGTACTGCACGTAGCCAAAGGGAATATGTCCACCAAACCGGCTCCAAATCTCCCCTGAACATTTACCTTAAATAGAGATCTCTGAAAAATGTTCAATTTTATTCAAGACCAAGAAAGGCGAAAATTTTAACCACAGACATACATTGAGTATTTCGAGGATTAAAATTATAGCCTGACACCGGAATTGGAAAAAAGGGGGCATTTTTCAAAGGTCTCAAATATATTTTGTCGGGTCCGGTATACCTGCTTCTTTAAAACCCTTTTTTCTTAAAAAACAACTGTCACATCGTCCGCATGCCAGACCCTGTGGACCAGGGTCATAACAACTGTGGGTCAAAGAGTAATCGATGCCCAATTCGACACCTTTTTTGATAATCTGTGCTTTGGTCAAATGAATAAGCGGCGTCCTTATTCTGATTTTTGTAATCCCTTCTACACCCGCCTTTGTGGCCAGGTTGGCCATGCGTTCAAATGCCTCGGTATATTCGGGTCTGCA
>DAOVAE010000035.1 GCA_030671225.1 Desulfobacteraceae bacterium | reverse complement strand
TTAACTTCGGCTTCTGCGAGAATGGATGCAACTTCGGCAAGACGTCCTGCCTTGTTTTCCAAAAATACTGATATCTGTTCCGCCCGCATACCTTGCCCCCCCATTGGATTGATGATTGTTGCTTGATGATTGTTGATTGTCGATTATTGATTGTCATTTGCTTGCCCAGTGAAATTCACGTAGTGACAGCGCAGCGCATTTCACCGGGGTCATTCGAAATTCATCATTCGATATTCGTCACTTCTCCCCAAACCCCGATCTAATAATTAATAATTAATTGTTAATTATTAACCATTATTTATTCAACCCCGAACCCCAAACCCTGACCTCTGAACCCCGATCTAATAATCAATAATTAATTGTTAATTGTTAATTGTTAACCGTTATTTATTAATTATTATTTCCCGAACCCCGAACCCCGAACCCTGACCTTATATCTTCCGATTGTCAATCACCCGCACGGCTTTTCCTTGGCTTCGGGCGATTGTCTTTGGCTCCACCAGTTTCACTTTGGCTGAAACACCGAGATATTCCTTAATATTCTTTGCAATCTTACTTTCCAGATTCTGCAATTGTTTTACTTCATCAGAAAAGATCTGATCACCGACTTCAACCATGACGGTTAGTTTGTCGAGTTTCCCTTCCCTGTCAACTACAAGTTGATAGTAAGGTTCAACATAGTCCATTTCCATGAGAACGCCTTCAATCTGTGACGGGAACACGTTAACCCCTCGGATAATCAACATGTCATCCGTACGGCCGGAGATTTTGTTCATACGAACATGCGTACGGCCGCATATACACGGTTCCGGATTCAGGGAAGTAATGTCACGCGTTCTGTACCTGATAACAGGGAATGCCTCCTTGGTTATGGTAGTAAAAACAAGCTCGCCGGTTTCACCATATGGAAGAACTTCTCCTGTTGCAGGGTTAATAATTTCAGGAATAAAGTGATCTTCAAATATATGAAGGCCATTTTTTGCTTCATAGCATTCGATGGAAACCCCCGGCCCAATCACTTCACTCAAACCATAAATATCTACGGCAGTTAAATTCAGTTTCTTCTCAATTTCCTCCCGCATCTTTTCCGACCAGGGTTCAGCCCCGAATATGCCGAACTTAAATTTAAAATCTCCAAAAGAAACGCCCATTTCATCAGCGACTTCCGCCAGGTGAAGTGCATATGAGGGAGTTGCCGTCAATATAGTAGGGCCGAAATCCTTCATTATCACTATCTGCCTCTTTGTGTTCCCGCCTGAGACAGGAATAACAGAAGCACCGAGTTTTTCAGCACCATAGTGAATCCCCAAACCCCCTGTAAAAAGTCCGTATCCGTACGCATTGTGAATGATGTCTTCTCGAGTTGCCCCACCTGCGGCCAGTGATCGGGCCATAAGCTCAGCCCATGTATTAATATCCCTGGCCGTGTAACCGACCACGGTCGGCTGGCCGGTGGTTCCGGATGAGGCATGAATACGAACAACATTGTCCATGGGAACTGCAAACATCCCAAAGGGATAATTATCTCGCAAATCCTCCTTTGTAGTGAAAGGAATTCTTTTTAAATCTTCAAGGGATTGAATGTCGTTCGGCGTGATACCATTTTCTTCAAACTTCTTCCTGTAAAAAGGCACATTTGCATAGATACGATCAATTGTGGTCTTGAGCCTGCGCAATATGATCGCCTCAAGATCTTCCCTTGGCATGGTTTCAAATCCGATGTCGAGAATCATTCCAACTACTCCTTTCAGAAAAGATCGTTTTGCCAGGATTTTTCACGGGTCTAAGCCGTTCATGATAAATACAAAAACAGCCACATTTCCAACAAAAAAGGCTGAGGGTGAAACCCACAGCCTTTTGAAAAACCATGAGTTCCGCTTTTTTCGTCTACCCATGGTTTTTTGTTTATGTCGAGTTCGGCATTTTCTACATTGCCAGCCCATGGATAAACTTCCTAAAAAAGAAGTCATCCAGAAAACTAAAAAAACTAAAGTAGAAAAACCGAAATCTCATCTATTAAACCCTGCAAATTTATATAAAATAACCAATATTTGCCTTTAGGACTCTATAATGGGTAAACAAATTTATGTCAAGAAAAAAGATTTACTCTTTTAAACCTCCCTTAAAATCAGCTTTGCGCTTTTCAAGAAAAGCTAATGTGCCTTCCTTTGCATCGGGACTCGCCAGGCAGAGGGCGAAAGCATCAATTTCTATTCTACATCCCGTTGTAAGATCGACATTCACCCCGTTGTCAATGGCCTGTTTTGCCGCTCTAACCGAGACCTTGCCCTTTGAAGCAATGGTTTTGGCAGTGGTGATAGCTTCATCCATGAGCTTTTCCCGGGGGCAAACCTTGTTAACCATCCCTATGCTTTCAGCCTCATCTGCAGAAATCATTTTACCTGTAAATATCATTTCTTTGGCCATGTTCCTGCCAACTAATCTCGGGAGTCTCTGGGTGCCTCCGAAGCCAGGAATAATTCCAAGATTTATTTCAGGCAGGCCGAACATTGCATCTTCAGAAGCATAGATAAAATCGCATGCAAGAGCAACCTCACATCCGCCGCCAAGAGCAAAGCCATTTACCGCCGCAATAACCGGTATGGGCAACTCCTGGAGCTTATTCATCAAGACATGGCCCGTCTCGGAAAACGATTTTGCCTTAAGTGCATTAAATGTGGGGAATTCCTTGATATCTACTCCTGCAACAAAAGACTTTTCACCGGCCCCTGTAAGGATAAGCGCCCTGATATCCTCGTCTGCATTAATCTCATCAAGGGCGTGTGAAAATTCTTTAAGCGCTTCCGCACTTAATGCATTCAAAATTTCGGGCCTGTTGAATGTAATGGTTGCAATGCCTTCCAGGACCGTTAAAATAATATTATTGTATTCCATATTTAACCTCCTGAGGCCTTTTGGGGGCTTTGTTTTAAAAATGCGGTTGGATTTGTTTCCTTTATGTACTGCCGGATTCCGTTGACAATAGCTTCAACCATTCGATCCTGATACTTTGCATCGATTATTCTTTTGCATTCCCTGGAGTTGCTGATAAAGGCTGTTTCTATAAGTATGGAAGGCATCTGGGCTCCCAGAAGAACATAAAATGGTGCCTGTTTTACGCCTTTATTCTTTATCCTGCCGTAGTACTTTTTCAGATGTCTAGACATGGATCTCTGGACATGGACCGCAAGGCGGCTCGATTCATTGATCTTGGCATTTTGCATAAGATCGCTTAAAATAGTCTGAAGATCACTGATGTTTTTTGTTGAAGTTGCATTTTCCCTGGCTGCAACTAATATGGCATCATTATCTGTGGCCAGATTAAGGAAAAAGGTCTCGATGCCAAAGGCTCTTCTATCCCTTGCTGCATTGGTATGTATGGATATGAAAAGGTCAGCATTTTTTGTGTTTGCTATAGCTGTCCGCTCCTCTAAGGTAAGGTTCCGATCTCCATTGCGGGTCAAGAAAACCTCACAGTTCAATTTATCGCGGATCTTTTTGGCAAGCCGCCTTGCCAATTGCAAGACAACTTTTTTTTCATGAACACCCTTTAAATAACCTGGTGCCCCAAAATCGCGCCCCCCATGACCCGGATCGATAACAATCCGTCTTACTCCCAGGGCAAGCTGCTTTGCCAGAGCGCCTGGTGCTATCTTGCCGCCTTTTTTATCTCTCTTTACCACCGGACGACTTGCCTTTGCCGCCCTGCCCCAGACATCTATAACTATCCTGAACGGGTTCTTTAAGGAAAATATTTTGTAAGTTTTAAAAGATTTAATATCAACAACAACCCTGACCAGGTCCGATGTGTATTGCCCTGCACGCGCATCACTGAGCAGATTATCATTGATGGGGATATTTTTTTTAATATCTTTGCCCAGTCTGCTGTTTTTTAAGTCGATATACAGGCGCTGCGGTTTATGTATGGATGTGTCCTTTTTCAGAAGCTTGTGCGTATATGATGCTTCACTGTCCGCATCGATCACAACACGGGTGTAGCTCGGGTTGGACCAGAACCGGAGCCCCATAACCGTAGCCGTCCTACTTTCAGCCCCTTTTACATCCTTTTTAATCGGGGTTTTAGTATAAATCGATTTCTTTATTTCCTTTGCTATGTCATCTTCCGGCGACTTGGCAGGGCTTTGTTTACGAATCACTTTTTTTGACGCGATCTTAGGAACCCCTTTTGGGAAGAGATTGCGTATGGCGTTTTCAGCCCTGCGTTTATATACGCTTTTTGGAAAACGCCTTATAATGCGCTTATAAATATCGTGGGCAGCTTTTTTATCAGATTTTTTTGATGAACGCCTGTAAAGCTCCAGGTAAAGCTTCCCGGACATATAAAGCCCGGCAGCGGCCCATGGACCTGAAGGGTTATGCCGGTAAACAGCCTGAAACTTATCGATACACTTAAGCCAGTTATCTCTGTATTGCTGTTTTGTTGGACTGTGGCGCAGCTTTTTGTAATAGGCCTCGGCCCGGTAGTACTTTTGCTTTGCAGTGGCTGCAGATGACGTCCGTGGAAAAATCACGGAAATGATACAGCATGCAAGCAAACAGAATAAAAATGTTTTTCTATAATCAAATAACAACGGTCTTTGCCTTTTCCTTTAATTCGTCCAGACAGTTTAAAGCGTCCAGAGGCGTCATTTTAGAAATGTCAAGCTTTTGCAGCTTTTCTATGACAAATTGATCCGGCCTGGAAAAAAGATTAAGCTGCACCTGCCCCTTTTTTAAAACATCTGCGTCTTCGGCCATAAACGCCGGGCTTTTCAAGCTGTGTTCACCATTTTCGATATTAAAAAGAATTTTTTTTGCTCTCTTTATAACCCGGTCAGGAATACCTGCAAGCCGCGCAACCTGTATTCCGTAACTTCGATTGGTGCCGCCTTCGGCCAGCTTTCTTAAGAAAATAATTTCGTCATTCCATTCCTTAACCGCAATGTTGTAGTTTTTTACCCGGGCCTTTGTAAGTGCAAGCTCCGTCAATTCATGGTAATGGGTGGCAAAAAGGGTTTTTACCCCATTCCCCTTTAAATCATGCAGGTATTCCGCCACCGCCCACGCGATGCTGAGCCCGTCGAACGTGCTCGTTCCCCGCCCGATCTCATCCATAATAACCAGGCTCTGACGGGTTGCGCTGTTTAAAATATTGGCGGTCTCCTGCATTTCCACCATGAATGTGCTCTGTCCCTGGGAGAGGTTGTCCAAAGCACCCACCCGGGTAAATATCCGGTCCGTAACACTCATTGAGGCTTTGGCGGCTGGTATAAATGAGCCCATCTGGGCCATAATGACCATAATAGCAACCTGGCGTAGAACGGTCGATTTGCCGGCCATGTTGGGTCCGGTTATGATGAGTATCTGATTTTCAGTATCGTCAATCCTGATGGTGTTGGGTACGAAACGTTCTCCGGTAATCATTTTTTCCACCACAGGATGCCGTCCCTCTTCAAATAAAATATAGTCCTGGGTATTAAATTCCGGCCTGTGGTAGTCGTTTTGATCGGCTATTTCAGCAAGGTTCAGCAGACAGTCCAAATCGGCTAAAAATTGGGCAATCTGTTTAATGGCCGTGTGATTCTTTACAACCTCGTCCTTTATTTCATTAAATATTTCATATTCGAGCACGGCTCTTCGATCTTCGGCGCCCAATACTTTTGATTCAAATGTCTTTAACTCATCCGTGATGTACCGTTCTGCATTGACCAGGGTCTGTTTGCGAACATAATGCATGGGGGCATCTTCGGAACGTGCCTTTGGGACCTCGATAAAATACCCGAAAACCTTATTATAGCGCACTTTGAGTGCATTGATTCCGGTGGCCTGCTTTTCCCTGGCTTCGAGCCTGGCAAGCCACTCTTTGCCATGTCGGCTGATTGCTATTAGTTCATCCAGCTGCCGGTTATATCCTTTCTTAATTATACCGCCTTCATTGATGGTGTGGGGAGCATCTTCGCGGATCGACCTTTCGATCAATTCCGCCAGTTCACACAGACCATCTATATCCTGATTACATGTAAAAAGTTTTGCTTTTAGATGGGAAAGCAAAGACCATATACCAGGCAGGCTGTTAATGGAACGCTTCAGCGCGTCAAGATCCCTGGCATTCGACTGCCTCATGGCGATTTTACTCCCCAGACGTTCAAGATCATAAACCGATTTTAAGATCTCCCGGATATCCTTTCGAACCTGAATATTTTCCTTTGCTTCTTCAATAGCATCCTGTCTGGACTTAATCTCAAGAATATCCAGAAGCGGGTATTTGACCCACCTTTTAATCTGCCTCCCTCCCATGGCCGTAACCGTTTTGTCCATGATTCCCAGGAGTGTCCCCTGTTCGGATCCTGTGCGGATATTCTTGACCAGTTCAAGGTTCCGACAGCTTAACTCATCAACCAGAAGATAATTACTCAGTGAATAGGTTTCGATGCCGGTGAGATGTTCTACTTTCTGTCTCTGGGTTTCCCGGACATAAAAAAGAAGTGCTCCGGCCGCACGCACACCGGTTTTTAAATGTTCGCAACCGAATCCTTCAAGGGAAAGGGTTTTGAATTGATCAATAAGCCGTTCCCGTGCCCTGCTATGTTCAAATGCACTGTCTTCTAAAAAGGTTATCGATTTTTCGGGCAGTGCTTTTAGAATAGGAAAAATAAAGGAATCATTTCTTGAAGATTCAGGGAAGAGAACTTCTCTTGGAGATATACGGAGGACCTCATCAACAACAGCATGTATATTTGCAAATTCTGCCACCCTAAAGTTCCCGGTTGAAATATCTAAATAGCTAAGTCCGGCGGCATCATTATTATGCACAACAGCAAGAACATAATTATCCGTCTTTTCATCAAGCAACTCATTATCGACGATCATCCCCGGTGTAACGACCCGGACCACATCCCGTTTAACCAAACCTTTTGCCTGAGAAGGATCCTCTATTTGATCACATATTGCGACTTTGTAGCCTTGTTCTATGAGACGGGCGATATAGTTCTGTGCGGACCGATGAGGTACACCGCACATGGGAATCGGGGATTCGTCTTTCTTGTTCCTTGAAGTTAAAGTTATCTCAAGAAGCCTGGAGGCGAGCTTGGCATCCTCAAAGAACATTTCGTAAAAATCTCCCATACGATAAAAGAGTATTGCGTCAGAGTACTTTTCCTTAATAGACAGGTACTGCTTTATCATTGGAGTTGTTTTCGAAAGACTCATTGGCTAAAACACAAACAGACTGTGAAGTAATTGTAGGTCCTTTATGCAGTTCTCTCCTTATTATTTTCTCCGGGTTCAGCCTTATGGTCGGAAGAACCGCCTTGTAATGATTCTACCTCTTTTTTTAATGCTGCAATTTCTTCCAGCTGGGAAGTGGCTGCCGCGTTTAAATTTTTGATCGTTTTTTTCGATTTGAAACGATTAGAAAGACTGGTAAAATAGGAGACCAGGAACCCTGCCAGAAAAAAAACAAGGAAAAAGATTACATTGGGCATTTCCGCTGTATGAAAAGGTTCACCAAATAAAAGATCCATTTGAAGACCTTGTTTTGCTAAAAAATAATCCTTATTGGAAAAGAAAAGAATTGCGATAAAGCCTATAATAATTACCCAGAGAGCGATCTTAAGTTTTTTCATAGTTTGTCTCCTTCAGTTTCAGCTTGTTAGGTCTATATTATCAAAGTATGGCTTTAAATTGTTGTAGGTATCTAATAAATGCTCCGGGATTACACGTACCTCGGCAAAGACAGTTAGAGCATTTGTATCGCCGAACCAGCGGGGAACAATATGAAAATGAAGATGTTCTTCAACGCCGGCGCCTGCTACTTTTCCGAGGTTAAGTCCCACATTAAAACCATCGGGGTTCATTACTTTTTTTAATATGCCCACAGATTGTTCAACGGTCTCAAGAAGGTCACCCATTTCCCCCTTGCTGAGCTGGTCAAGAGTGGAAAGATGTTTGATCGATGCAACCAGAAGATGGCCGTTAATATAAGGGAACTTATTCATAACAACCATGGTCACCTTCCCCTTGTAAAGGGTCAGGTTATCCTGCTCTGAAAGAGCCTTGCAGAAGATGCAGCCCTTCTCTTTATCGTTCAGAATATATTCCATGCGCCATGGAGCCCACATGGTTTTCATAACAAATTCTCCTGATCAGTATCGCCGATTTGACGGCTTCTTAAAAAGTCCAACTTCTGCGTTGCGCTGCATCCCCTGCCCAGTTAAATTTTTATAATACCATAATGGGCTTATGGTAAAATCTTTCTTTCTTCATTGAGTGGATAAACACAACAAGTATTTATTTAACCGGGTGAATCACTGCAACGTACTATAAGTACGCCTCATTCCTCGGAATTTGCGCGCCTTGAATTTGGAGCTTTTTACTTTGCCATCAAAATCTGACTTTTTACGAGACCGTCAAACGTAAATAGGATTTTCCCGCTTTAAAAAATAAAAAGAGCGTTTGACTCATGCACTACATTGTGGCATTTTATGGTATTACTATGTGGTAGCATTAGTCAAGCTTTTTTGGTGATATGTCGGCGTGGAGGGATAACTCAATTAGAAACATTAATCGAGTAAAGGCCTGTATTTATTAATTAGGTTCTCATCGCCGCAAGTTGTCTTTCCGGCAAG
>DAOVAE010000146.1 GCA_030671225.1 Desulfobacteraceae bacterium | reverse complement strand
CGTACGGCGGCTCCCGCCCGCCACATTTCAGAATTATGCATTACGTCGAGCTCTTTCTGCAGTTTCTCCCGGTAATCCGGGGCGCTGTTGGCTTCCAGAACTCTTTTGGTTTCTACGCCGGATATGACGCGTTCATACAATTCGTCAAAAAGCGGCAGAACCGCATCGCGGAATTTCGGCGTCCAGTCCAGTGCCCCCCTCTGGGCGGTGGTGCTGCAGTTCGCAAACATAAAGTCCATACCGTTTTCGGCCACCAGCCGAATAAGGCTCTGGGTAAGCTCTTCCACGGTTTCGTTAAAGGCTTCGCTGGGGCTGTGCCCGTGCTTGCGCAGCGTATTGTACTGGGCTTCCATCACTCCGGCAAGACAGCCCAGCAAAACTCCGCGCTCACCGGTCAGATCGCTGTAGACTTCATTTTCAAACGTTGTGGGGAAAAGATAACCCGACCCTATAGCAATGCCCAATGCCAGGGTTCTCTCCTTGGCCCTGCCGGTAAAGTCCTGCTTCACGGCAAAGCTGGAGTTAATACCGCTGCCGTCCAGAAAATTGGTACGAACGGTGCGGCCGGATCCCTTGGGGGCTACCAGAATGACATCGACGTTGTCAGGGGGTACAATACTGGTCTGATCCTTGTAAACGATTCCAAAGCCGTGCGAGAAATAGAGTGCATCCCCCTCGTTGAGACATTTTTTTATGTTTGGCCAGGTTGCAACCTGGCCGGCATCTGAAAGGAGAAACTGAACAATGGTTGCTTGCTGAGCCGCTTCCTCAAGAGGGAAGAGTGTTTGGCCGGGAATAAAACCGTCTGCAACTGCTTTGTCCCACGATTGACTCATTTCCCGCTGTCCCACGATGACATTGATGCCGTTATCCTTCATGTTTAAAGCCTGTCCAGGCCCCTGAACACCATAACCGAGGATTGCAACGGTTTCATTTTTAAGCACGTCCTGGGCTTTTTCCAGCGAAAATTCTTCTGAGGTAATTACTTCTTCTTCAATACCACCGAAATTGATAATAGCCATGTTATTCTCCTTTGCTAAATGTCAATAATCAAAAATATAACACCTAAAAATTAGCAAAATGATTAATGACAAATCGATTAATCACCAGAAATCCGATGATTATGAAAATACGTCACCGAACTTACTAATCAGAGCACTTAGGTACCAATATAAAAAGAAGATAAAATTCTTTTAATAATTTTAGGCAATTTAGTTCACTTTAGGCAATTTAGGCACTTTCCCGGCTTAGGGTTTAACTATCATAAAACATTCCGAGGACCAAAGGCGTACGCACGTGAGTATCTACTTGGGTTCCCTGAACAGCGCAATAATGCCTGTTCTTGCTATCTCTTTGATACCGATCGGTTTTAAAATGTTTAGGATGGCTTTCATTTTGCCTTCATCACCGGTGACTTCTATAGTATAGTGCTCAAGCCCTACATCAACCACTTTGCACCTAAAAATATCGACTATCCGCAGGATTTCGGCCCGGTGTTCGGGCTTGGCGACAACCTTGATCAAGGCCATTTCCCTCTGAACGTATTTTTTTTCGGTCAGATCATGGACTTTGATGACATTGATAAGTTTGTTTAACTGTTTTTCGATTTGCTCAAAAATGGGTGGTTCACCTTTTGTGACCAGAGTAATTCTCGATACAAGCGGATCTATTGTTTCAGCGACGCAGAGGCTTTCAATGTTAAACCCTCTACCGCTGAACAATCCTGAAATCCTGGAGAGTACGCCGGGCTCGTTGTCGACCAGAATCGAATAAATATGTTTTTCTTCTATCATTAGTAATATCCTTTCTATACTAAAAGCATTTCCGTAGCAGCGGCCCCTGCCGGAATCATGGGGTAAACACATTCTTCTTTTTCTACCACAAAATCCATTATTACGGCATTCTTGGAGGAAAGACCTTTTTTAAGCACGGGTTCAACTTCCTCCGGCTTGGTAGCTCTTAAACCGACGGCACCATAAGCCTCAGCCAGCTTTACGAAATCGGGTGCATGTTCCAGAGAAGTGGATACATAGCGCTTATCGAAAAAAAGTTGCTGCCATTGTCTTACCATGCCAAGATATCCGTTGTTTAATATAACAACTTTTACCGGAAGACCACATTGTGCTGCTGTTGCCATTTCCTGGATATTCATCTGAATACTTCCGTCTCCTGCAATATCAACCACAAGTTTATTCGGACAGGCAAGCTGCGCTCCAATGGCGGCAGGAAGTCCGAATCCCATGCAGCCCAGGCCGCCGGATGTAATAAAATGATTGGGTTTGTCATAGTGATAATACTGAGCCGCCCACATCTGATTTTGACCTACCTCAGTGGTTATAATGGCTTTGCCTTTAGTAAGCTGGTAGAGTTTTTCGACCACATATTGCGGCTTGATGACATTTTTCTGCTCATACGCCAGCGGTTCTGTGCTTTTCCAGTGATGAATCTGGTCAAACCATTTTTTCCGCTTTTTCTTGAGATCACCAAGATCTTCCTTGTCTATCAACTTGTTAAGTTGGGCAAGAGTGGTTTTGCAATCGCCCACAACAGGAATAGTGACGGGAATATTCTTGCGGATGGACGTTGGATCAATATCAATATGCACGATTTTGGCATTGGGCGCAAAGGCATCTATCCTGCCGGTAACACGGTCGTCAAAACGGACACCGATGCCGAATAATAGATCGCATTCGCCGATAGACATGTTGGACCGATAAGTGCCGTGCATGCCGACCATGCCAAGCCACAACGGATCAGTACCCGGAAATCCGCCCAGGCCCATCAGCGAAGCCGTTAAAGGAATTTGGGTTTGACGCGCAAACTTCGTCAGCTCTTTGGCGGCTTTTGAAAGAATAACACCACCACCTGCAAAAATAATCGGCTTTTTGGCAGCCTTGATCATATTAACAACCTGGTGTAATTGTCTTACGTTAGGTTTGTAAGTAGGGCTGTAAGACTTGAGCTTGACTTTTTTGGGCGCCTTGTAATCGACTTTACTAACTGATATATCCTTTGGAAGATCCACCAAAACAGGCCCCGGTCTGCCGGAGCTGGCGAGGAAAAAAGCTTCCTTGATAATCCTGGCAAGATCCTCGGTTCGTTTAACAAGGTAGTTGTGTTTGGTGATTGGTCTGGTTATGCCGACGGTGTCGACTTCCTGAAAGGCGTCATTTCCGATAAGATGTGTCGGAACCTGCCCGGTAAATATTACAACGGGAATCGAATCCATATAGGCGGATGCAATGCCGGTTACGGTGTTGGTTGCGCCGGGACCGGATGTT
>DAOVAE010000083.1 GCA_030671225.1 Desulfobacteraceae bacterium | reverse complement strand
AAACTGAGTGAGCTTTGCTATAAAACGATTTCATCTGATTTTGTTGAAGATAAAAAACACATCGATCTTTCATCGGAACCGCTGATCATTGTTTGCGCCGCCGGGGCCAGAGGGACAGTAATCGGTGATATTATTAAGGATACAGCGATATTTCAGGCACACAAGGCTACTGTCATTGTAATAGCTAACGAGGGTGAAAGCCGGTTTGAACCCTATGCAGCGGATGTTTTTCACGTCCCGATTGTCAGTGAGCATTTTGCCCCCATCCTGAACACCCTGGTAGGGCATATCTGGGGATATTATGCCGCCATGACAATTAATGAAGGGTCACGCTTTCTATACAGATTCAATAAAGATATCCAGAAAACCGTAGACGATTGTGCGAATAAAGGCATGGATGTTTACGAATTAATCCTTGGAAAATCTTTCAGGGAAAAAATCGCTTTTTTTTATAAAGAATTCAGAAGAAAAAAAGCCGATAACAGCTTTCCGTCTGCCATGGGGCTTGAGGCAGCATCAGATCTGACTCTTCTTCTAAAATATCTGTCCGGGAGACTGCCGGTATCTGATTTTGAAATAGATTTTGGGAAAAAGGGTACGGCGCTGAACATGCTGAACACTCTCTTTGAATGTTTGGGAGAATCCATTAACTGCATGTCCCGGCCTGTGGATGCTATCCGGCACCAGGCGAAAACCGTCACTGTGGGGACAAGCCGTATAAGCGACAAGGTGGAAGGGATACTGTTCGAAACATTGTCCGCATACAATATCCATACTTCCCAGCTTATTAACAGAAATATTATGGTTCTTAAAAATCTGCAGGAAATTGTTTCAGATATAAAAGGAGCCATTTTTTACAGAATCGGAGGCCTGAACGTTCTCGGCGAACCAACAGATCAAACCACAATCAAAATAATAAAGAAAGAGGGTACCTTAAAACCGATTCCGTCCCGTGTAGAAACCGACTCACTGCTTAAGGGAACCAAAAGAATCATTGTACGGGAAGGAAATGTATATATCGGCAAAGGACGGAAAGACGACCGAAGCATTATTGTTATTCCTATTATATCCGATTCTCCCGCCACGCCGAATTTGATTGAATACATACTATTGTTGAATATATCGTTTAAAGAAAATGTTCCGTTGGATGTAAAGATAAAGGCCCTTGGCGGAAAATATGAGCGCATCAAAAACATTGTTCAGGAAAACAGTGTGATATGGGATGAACGGTATATTGAGCTTGTGGTGATGAAAGAGCTTTTTGGAATATCTGCGGAAAAAATCGGGGAATTTATTGTCTCCCGTGTTTCGTGATTTGTGTCAATTTAGTCCTTTGGTAACTGTTTAAAAATAGAACCAAAAACATACAGGAGATCAGAAATGCCGGACAAAAAAGATTTTATTATCAAAGACAGGAGAGTATTTGCGCAAGGGGATCAGGATCAAGAGACAAAAGAAGAAACGGCCAAACCTTCAAAAGAGGAGGTTAAGGCAAGTGAATCAGAAGAGGCGGTTGCTCCTGAGGAGGATAAAACAGACTTTCAACTACCGAAAATCAATTTTGCAACCTTTATTTTTTCCTTGAATTCATCTGTACTGTTACAACTCGGGCTAATAGACGATCCTGCCACCGGAAAAAAGACTAAAAACCTGCCACTTGCAAAACAGACCATAGATATTTTAAGCATGCTGGAAGAAAAAACCCAAGGGAATTTGACAAAGGATGAAGAGACCATGCTGAAAAATATTCTATTTGATCTGAGGATGCTATATGTAAAAGAAAAGGGATAATCCGGACATCTTATGAGGATTCTCTCTCCTGCTAAAATAAACCTGTTTCTAAAAATTACAGGAAAACGACCCGACGGCTACCATGATCTGGTTAGTCTGATGTGCTGTGTCGGACTTTACGATACGGTATCACTTACTTTCGGTGTTAAGGAGACTTCCGTCTCCTGTTGCCATCCGGACGTTCCGGAAGATGAAACAAATCTTGCCTTTGCCGCTGCATCTCTTTTTTTAAACACCCTGAATATAAATCAAGGGGTAAAAATTTCCATAGAAAAACAGATACCGGTTGCAGCCGGTCTTGGAGGAGGAAGCAGCAATGCAGCTGCTACTTTTTTGGGGTTGAATCGCCATTACGGCTATCCATTTTCCCTGGACAAACTCATATCCATGGGGCTTTCAATCGGAGCCGATGTGCCATTTTTTATTTTCCGGAAACCAGCGATAGTATCCGGTATCGGTAACAAGCTCAAAGCTTACCAAGAGCTTGAAAGTTTTAAAATATTATTGGTTTTCCCCGGTTTTAGCATCTCAACGGCCAAGGTTTATAAAAATCTTAATTTGGGATTGACAAAATGCAAAAAAAAACTTAAAGGTCTTCTTTTAAACAAGCAGAGATTTGATCCGGGATGCCATTTATGCAATGATCTTGAAACCACTGCGGCATCAATATATCCGGGCATATTTACAGTTAAAGAGGCTCTTTTAAGACATGGTGCACTGGGAGCACTCATGTCAGGCAGCGGATCGACGGTATTCGGCCTTTTTTCCGACTCCGATAAAGCCTTTAAGGCAAATCGCGCACTTGCAGAGAACGACAAGTGGCAGTTATATCTTGTCAATATGATAACAAAGGAGACAGGAGACAAACCGGAACAGGGATAATTGGTCTTGAACAGATGAGTCTGCATCTTTTATTATGGGGCGTCGTCAAGTGGTAAGACACAGGATTTTGGTTCCTGCATTCGGAGGTTCGAATCCTCCCGCCCCAGCCAGGCTGCGTCAATGGTAAATGGTAATATAAATGGATGATTTTATAATATTTTCAGGAAATTCAAACCCGGTCCTTTCCCAAAAGATATGTGAATATATCAATGTTCCTCTGGGAGGAGAAAAGGTAAAAAGGTTCAGTGACGGTGAGATCCAGATCGAAATCGATGAAAACGTAAGATCAAAAGATGTCTTTGTAATTCAGTCAACCTGTTCTCCGGTGAATGAAAATCTGGTTGAACTGCTTCTGATGTTAGATGCCTTAAAGCGTGCTTCGGCAGACAGGATAACAGCGGTAATTCCCTATTACGGGTATGCACGGCAGGACAAGAAGGTAGCGCCGCGTGTTCCGATCAGCGCCAAACTGGTTGCGGATATACTGACAGTCGCCGGTGCAACCAGGATCATTACAATGGATCTGCATGCCGGGCAGATTCAGGGTTTTTTCAACATTCCGGTGGACAATCTTTTTGCTGCTCCAGTTATTATCGGTTATATCAGAAAAAAATTTAATAATGACCTTGTGATCGTTTCTCCGGATGCGGGTGGGGTTGAAAGGGCCAGAGCCTTTGCAAAGCGTCTAAATGCCGGGCTTGCTATCATCGATAAGCGGAGAGACGCCCCCAACAAAGCCAAGGCCATGGCAGTCATCGGCGATGTTACCGATAAGGTTGTGGTTATTCTTGATGATATGGTCGATACCGCCGGCACCCTTGTCGAGGCTGCCGGAGCTATCATGAAAAATGGTGCCAGGGAGATCCATGCCTGCTGTTGCCATCCGGTTCTGTCAGGGCCGGCAATCGAACGGATTGGTGATTCGGACTTAAAAACCCTGGTTGTAACAGACACGATCCCTTTAAAAAAAAATGCCAGAGCCTGTAATAAGATCAAGGTGCTTTCGATTTCAGAGCTGATCGGCGAGGCGATTATCCGCAGTTTTAGAGGAGATTCTGTAACTTCTCTCTTTGTATAAAAGACTTTTAAGGAGGATTAATATATTTTGGAGTTCATAGAATTAAAAACAAATATAAGAACCACCACAGGTAACGGTCCTGCACGCAGACTCAGGCGGACAGGGCAGATACCTGCCGTGTTTTACGGCCCGGGAACAGAGTCTGTTCTGCTTTCCGTGAATATCAGCGATATCGACAGGGTTTTGAAGAAGGGGCGTATAGGCCAGGTCCTTTTAAACCTTGTTATTCCCGATAACGGAGAAACATCCACCAAGACAGCGATGGTAAAGGAACTGCAAATCCATCCGGTTTCACGCAATTTCCTGCATATCGATTTCTATGAGATTGCAATGGATAGTAAGATAGTAGTTAACGTTCCGATAATAACAACCGGTAAGTCAAAGGGCGTTGAGATTGGGGGCATACTGCAGATAATCAAACGTGAACTAGAAGTTCAGTGCCTGCCGCTCGATGTTCCGAAGTCTATCGAGATTGATATTACGGATCTTAATATCGGAGATTCTATCCATGTGGGTGATATTCCCCGGCAAAATGAAGTTGAGTTTTTGGATGATGAAAATTTTACAGTGGTAACAATAGTCATCCCCAAGATAGAAGAAGAGGAAGAACCGGTAGAAGAAGAGGAAGAGGAGGGTGAAGCGGACATCGCTGAAGAAGGTGAAGAAAAACCCGAATCCGATGATGAAAAATAGTTTGACGGATTTTATTTATGCCGCAAAAATGCGTACGCCTGGTGGTCGGACTCGGCAATCCGGGTAATACTTATAAAAAGACCCGGCATAATGTTGGATTTATGGTGCTGGATCAAATCGCAGAAGATTTTTCTATCGCCCTTGTAAAACAAAAGTTTGACACCATTTGCGGACGCGGATTCATAGACGGTGTTTCGGTTGTCCTGGTAAAGCCCATGGCTTTTATGAACAGAAGCGGACCTCAGGTTTTAAAAATCGCACGATATTACAGGATATTAAGCGAGGAGATGTTGATCGTTCATGATGACATAGACCTTGCTTTTGGAAGAATAAAAATAAAGGAGAAAGGAGGGGATGGGGGACACAAAGGTGTAAGATCAATAATAGATGCCTTTGCCGGAGGTGGTTTTACACGCCTTCGTATTGGCGTCGGGCGGCCCGAGGCCGGGATTAGCGCTACTGATTATGTTCTGGGAAAATTTACTTTACAAGAAAAAAAAAATCTACACCGGATCATTACAGAGGCCCGGAATGCCGTAGTTACAATCCTTTGTAAAGGTGCAAAGGAAGGGATGAACAGGTTCAATGATAAAAGAATTGTAATTTCAAGTTAACTATTCAGATGGAGGGAAGAATGGAAGCTGTATTTAATAATTTACCGTTGTTTTGCGCGCTGGTTGGTGTTTTTGGAGTGCTTTTTGCGCTTGCTCTGGCCACAGTTGTCAAAAAAGCGCCTGCCGGAGATGAAAAAATGCAAGAGATTGCAGCCGCTATTCAAGAAGGCGCTATTGCATATTTAAACCGCCAGCTTAGAAGTATGGGTATTGCCGGTATCATTATTTTCATTATAATCTTTGTTACCCTTGGCGCAAAAACCGCCATTGGATTTATGATCGGTGCTGTAACATCATTCGTGGCAGGGTATGTGGGTATGCGGGTATCGGTTATCGCCAATGTAAGAACAGCAGAAGCCGCCAAAAAAGGACTTGCGGCCGGTCTTACTCTGGCCTTCAAGGGCGGTGCTGTTACAGGTATGTTGGTGGCCGGTCTGGCACTAACAGCCGTAGCCGGGTACTATACCGCAACCCATGACATTATGGCCCTGGTGGCCCTGGGTTTTGGCGGAAGCCTGATTTCGATTTTCGCACGGCTGGGCGGCGGGATCTTTACCAAGGGAGCTGATGTGGGAGCTGACCTGGTCGGCAAAGTCGAGGCCGGCATCCCTGAAGATGACCCCAGAAACCCGGCAACCATTGCCGATAATGTGGGTGATAATGTGGGGGACTGTGCGGGTATGGCTGCCGATCTTTTTGAGACATACGCGGTTACGGCTGTTGCCGCCATGCTTATCGGTAGTCTTCTTTTTCCCAAAAACCCAATGGTGGTCGAATTCCCGCTGGTGCTCGGCGCCATTTCAATCATCGCTTCTGCGATCGCTGTTTTCTTTGTTAGACTCGGAAAG
>DAOVAE010000004.1 GCA_030671225.1 Desulfobacteraceae bacterium | reverse complement strand
GCAGCCGGGTTGACGATGCGCCGATTGCGCCTCTGAATCAACTCGATAATGAGCTTTACGGTGCTACTGTTTTCGAAATAATCGGTCATAATCTTGAATTTACCGGGCTTTGCCCTGAATGCTCCAGAAAAGAATACAAAGCCTGAGCTTTTAACAATCTCTGGTAATATACCCCTGCCTGCAACATCTTTATTCTCATTCACATCCGTACAGCGCAAACCGTATCCCAACAGCAGCATGTCGAGACTTTTGAAAAATGTTTCCCGCTAAAGCGGGATTCAAGTTTAAGGAAGGCGAATCCGCCACCGAACTTTGGCGGATTAACCACCCCGTACGATCTTCCAGACCTACGGGGCAGGCACGAATACATTGAGTATTTCGAGCCCGCCGAAGGCGGATGAGTCTGACGCAAAAATTGGGCAAAAGGGGACGTTTTGCAAAGGTCTCATGTCTATTTATCACTGAGTGAATAGTAGCATCTTTTTGGAGATATCACCTTTCCCTTTTTTTTAAGCCCATTTATTATCTTAGAAATCTCTTTGCTCTCTTCTCCGATTATCTTTGCCAACTCACCGGGCCGAACAGGTTTACCAGCATTTTTCATAGCATCAAGTACTTTTTTTTCCATTTTTTCCTCCTTTAATCCAAATTCTTCAAGCGCCTCCTATAAAAGCCGGATAAGTTCTTCATGAGAAATGCGGGCTAAGCACCAAATAACTTGTCCAACATAGAATCAATCGATCTACATGCCATGCAAAGTATCGTTCCGTCTTTACCAATAAGAACTTTGGTTGGTATTCCTCGTACGCCAAATAGGTATGCGACCTTACCATCCTTATCAAGAAGAGTTTTAAAAGGGATATTATGTTTAGCCATAAATGAAGATACTTTATCTACACTTTCCTGAATATCGATATAAATGATCTCAAGCCCTTTAGCATTATACTTGGAATATATTTCCTTTAAATGGGGAATTTCAGCACGGCAATATGGGCACCATGTTGCGGTAAAAACTAAAAGGACAGGTTTCCCTTTGTAGTCGCTTAGCATAACCTGATTGCCTTTCAGGTCTTCTAGAACAAAATCAGGCGCTTTTACTTCAACACACTGTTTACTGATATCCCATTTTTCTTCTTTCGGATTACTTTCAGCAGAGGGACAACCAAATAAGCCGAACAAACCGAATGCTACAATGATACCAGATATTAACTTGTACGTTATTTTCATATCTCTCACCTCAAACCCAGAATTTACACATATTACACTTTGCCGAACTTTTAAGAAATTGATCTCACTTTAAGAGTAACACCTTGAGATAACATTTTCAATATCTCACACCAAGGTGAAAAAAATAGAGTTATTTGTTGCGAAAATAATCCATAGTAAGCCACTTAAATACAGCAATTAACATGCCATCGACATTTTAACAATCACGATAAACCGTCATATGCTGCTATAAATGCAATAATTAATTCATTAAAATTTTGACAAGACCGCCGAATTCCATGCAGACTTCATACCTTTTTTATTTATCAATTTGCAAACTCTATTTATGCTATTAGCCCGGCTTTCTCACCAGTCAAAGCGGTGCAAAAGCAAGCTTCTTTTTTGTGCTCTTCATGATTAATGCAGGTTAGTTCTTTGATCAATTGCAATATACTTGAGAAAGGGAAGGCTTGCCTGTATATTATGAGACAAGTTTGTATCAAGTTTCTATTCCAAACAATTGATTTTGTCATTAGAGCAAATATTTTTTGAAATCATCCATTGATTTTATTAATGACAGCATTTTGATGCCATGCTATATGAAAATCTTATTTTTTGAATATAATAAGGAATCAGTCTATTGATTATTACAGTTCGAAAACTCACTTACTATAACTCCGTATAGGAGAATGATAATTGAGTAGCAACTTTATTTACCATATATCTACAGTCCGCAGGCGCATGAATCTTTTTTGGGCACTTTCACGAACCCCCCATGGTCTGATCGACATGACCACACCAGCACTTGCAGCCCTGCTCTGTCTGGGTCATTTTCCTCCTTTGTCCGTTGTTTTGATCGGGCTGATTACGGTTTTTGCTGGATATACGTCAGTATATGCGATCAATGACCTTGTCGATTATCGCGCTGACAAGGAAAAGGTTCGCATGGGTGGATATGATGATTCCGAAAACTACCTTGACGGCGTTCTTGTTCGCCACCCCTTGGCAAAGGGCGTCTTGAGCTTCTGGCATGGGCTCGTATGGGGGGTGGGGTGGGCTCTTGTAGCGTTGTTGGGTGCCTATCTACTCAATCCGGTGTGCATGTATATCTTTCTTGCCGGATGTGTTTTTGAGATTATCTACTGCCTGCTTTTACGTGTTTCACCTTTACGTACACTGGTGCATGGTGTTGTCAAATCATGCGGACCCTTGGCCGCAGTATATGCCGTAAATCCAACACCACCGGTTTTGTTTCTGGCTTCGATTTTTCTGTGGATTTTCTTTTGGGAAATCGGAGGGCAAAATATTCCGGCTGACTGGACTGATATTGAAGAGGATCGTTATTTCGAAGCCGAGACTGTTCCGGTAAAATTAGGACCCAAAAAGGCCGGTCTTCTCTGTGTTATAACCCTGCTGATCGCCATGTTCTTAAACGTTTTAGTATTTTGGGCATCTCCGATGACCTTTAGTCTATTTTATTTTCTGTCGGCTTTGGGAATTAACTTCTATATGCTTCAATGGCCATCACTGAGTCTTGCTAAGACACTAAAAAGAGAAAAAGCGATGGCTTTATTTAACCGAGCCAGTTACTACCCCATGGCCATTTTCGGACTTGTTCTGATTCGTATTTTGGAGCAGTCCATTCGATTGCACCTTTAGGCCCACATGTGCTACCGCGATGCCGTTGGTCATTCGATGATAATCAACACGGTGAAAACCGATGTTGCGTAACATAGCAGACAGCTCGTCCGGTAGCGGAAACATCCTGATGGTTTCAGACAGGCATGCGTAAGATTCAGCCGAACCTACTATCAACTTCCCTAGCATTGGCATAATGTTGAACGAGTAGAAATCGTAAACCATTCGGAAAACCGGGTGGGTAGGTTTAGAAAACTCCAAACAGAGAAATTTTCCACCCGGCTTGAGGATCCGATGCATCTCCTGAAAACCCTTTTTCATGTGAGTCAGATTACGGATGCCGAATCCTACCATGGCCGCATCAAAACTATTGTCCGCAAAGGTCACATCCTCAGCGTTGCCTTGCATCCAAAAGATGCTTTTGCTCAAAGGGCTACCAGCAACCTTCTGTCGACCAACGGCCATCATTGCTCGGTTAATGTCATAAATAACCACTTTGCCTTTCGGGCCAATGCGAGAGGCTGCAAGGCGGGCCAGATCACCGGTGCCACCGCAAACATCTAGGACCCAGTCATCGTCTTTCAGGGCAAGCAATCTTACTGCTTTCCGTTTCCACACATGATGAATTCCGAAGCTGAGTAACGAATTCATGAAATCGTATTTTTGAGCCACCCGGTTAAAATGCCGGATGACGGCTTCAAGCTTTTCATTGTTGACATAGGTTTTTAGGCCGAACCTGGCCTGTCCCGTACGATGGATATGATCATCCAGTTGCTCGATTCTTTCTTTAGCATCATACCATTTGGGATCTTTCCAAAGAGTCATAGTAGTAGTCTCTATCTACGTATTCCGGTTGCGAAACTCCATTACAAAAAGCCTTTCAACCTCTTTTCGTAAAATGCATTATGTAGTTCATAGAAGTACTGCGGCATAAAGTAGCGTAACCGACAAATGGAATATAGCGCAAACCGGATACTTCCCGAAGCCTAAGACCGGCCGCTTTACCCCATTTTTTCATTTCCTCAGGGCGAACCAATTTCCTATATGTGTGAGTACCTTTGCTGACAATTCGAAGAATATACTCGGCTGCAAGAATTACCAGCAGCAGTGACAGCCATGTCCGATTGATGGTGCCAAAAAACAGATCTCCTCCCGGTTTGACCAGTAAGGTACAGGCCTGCACGACGGATGCCGGGTCGGGTACATGCTCAACAAGCTCCATACAGGTGATGATATGAAACCGTCCAGCGTGGGTTTGCGCCAGGCGTTCTGCGGTAACTTGCCGATAATCGATATGCACTCCGCTCTGTTCCATGTGTACCTGTGCAGCCTTCAGGGACGGTTCAGCCATATCTATACCAGTAACCATGGCTCCGGCAGCAGCCATGGCTTCTGTCAGCAGTCCTCCGCCGCATCCCACATCCAGAACCCTTTTGCCCTTTATGCTTGAGCGGGAGCAGATATATTCCATTCGTACAGGGTTGATGTCATGTAATGCTTTAAGCACGCCATTACGGTCCCACCAGTCTTCGGCCATGGCGGCAAACTTGGCGATTTCGGCATTGTCTATGTTGGACAGTTTCATGGGCACCCTATTTTCGATTTTATCACGTTCCACCTCGGATTTTACTTAATATGCCATAATTATACCAAACGTCAGATAAAATAGAAACGGAGACTTTGTCAATAAGAACGGTATAAAGCATAAACGTCTCACTATCATGAAATTCGGAATTTATTGGTGTTAATATCCACCATATTGATGAATTTGCCTTCCAGCATTATTTCCCATTACTTGTAGTTCATGGCGTGGTTTGTCAATTTGCTATATCCAGCAGACTCGACAATTGCAGAATTTAGAAAAAATTATATTCATTTGCCGCAACGGGGCCTGTAACGTCGATCGGGAACTATTTTGATACTAATTCCAAAAGAACATCGTTCAATTGAATCAACTCTAAAACCTTGCAATGAGATTGTTTCTTTGATTAAAGATCTAATAGGCATAAGTTTCTCCTGGATAATAGTGTGTTGGGCAATACACTAACTATCCGGAAGAGCTCATGCTTTGCAATTCTTCAATGAATTTTTATGCACCTTTTTGTGTGCGGAGGTGAATATTCTGACTTCAAATGGCAAAAAAGGGTTGCCGTGCGTTCCTGCTTGGTTCCTACCGGACCACATTCCACTGCTGAGCATGCTTTTTACCTGGATATTTTTGTCGATTACGGCAGTGAGTACTGTTCCGGTCCAGGCGGCCGAGACAGATCATCTGTCGATGGTGAACTGCAATATTCATGAACACGCATGCACCAGGGAGCTTTTAAACAGCAAGGTCACTCTCGATATAAGTCCTAAACCGGTCAAAGCCATGACCGACCTTCTGTTCCGGTTGACCCTTACGGGCAAACAACCGGCGGCGGCACCATATATTGACCTAGGAATGCCGGGAATGAAAATGGGCCCTAATCAGGTGTCCCTTCAAGCCAAAAGTAAAGGTGTTTATGAGGGCAGCGGCATTATCGTACGATGTCCCAGCGGAAAAAGGATTTGGAAAGCTGCGGTAGTTCTGCCCGGCATCGGGATTGCGGAGTTTATTTTCAATGTCCTCTATTGAAACCTTGTATCTGGTCTTTATCAGCACCGGGTTTGCCGTCGGCTTCGGACATTGTGTCGGCATGTGCGGACCGATCGTAGTCTCCTTTTCTCTTCATCTGGAAAGCAAGCGCATTTTAATTTCAAACCTTTTGTACCATTTTGGCCGGGTTATGACATACGCCGTTCTAGGCGGTGTCGTGGGAATCACCGGCTCTTTTGTTCGTGTAACCGCCGGTATCGCCGTTCTGCAAAAAGCTGTTATGATCTTTACCGGGCTGATGATCGTGGTCATGGGACTGAGCATGGGCGGATGGCTTTCTCTAGGGCGAATTTTCGGCGATCATTACAACCCTGACGGTATAATTACCCGCGGCTTTGGCAAAATGTCAGGCGCGCGGTCGACCGCGGCCTACCTTCCCCTGGGTCTGCTGCTCGGCCTGCTGCCGTGCGGCCCTGTGTATACGGCGCTGATTACAGCGGCACGGGCAGGCATGGATATCCAACCCCCCTTTAAGGCCTTTCTTACTGGAATGGGGCTGATGGTCTCATTCGGCCTGGGAACCATACCGGCACTGCTGCTGGTGGCAAGTCTCACCAAAATGAACTGGCTACGGTCCAGGATAGTGATTTATAAAATCGGTTCGGTGTTGATGATTGCGGTGGGGATTTACTTTGTGATCAAGAGCATCCAATACTAATCCGTTGCCGTACTTCTCATGAGTAATTTGAGACCAGGCGACTTTGTTGCATCTTTTGGCCGTGATGCAATGACAGCAATCAATTCTCGAAACCATTCTAAAGATTGTGTTGACATCTTTCTATACCAATTCGTCGGTTGCGTCACGGCCACTAATGTGGAATTCATCAAATGAAGAAATATCGTCACGAAACAGTGCCTGTAAATCTATGCCAGCATTTTCGCGGGTCGCAAGTATATTTTTTTCTAAGTCGATCCGGCTGTAATGATCGTTAATTGATTTGGCATACTCTCTCACAGCAGTTCATCCTAACTGTATTCATATCTGCGCTTTAGTAACAGGGTGTTGCCGATAACGCTCAGACTGCTAAGCAGCATGGCGCTGACGGCTACAAGGGGCGTCAGAAGTCCGCTCAAGGCAATGGGAATGCTGATGGTGTTGTAGAGAAACGAAAGCAAAAGATTCTGGTGAATTTTTTGGTTCACCAGCTTTGCCAGATTCAGATAATCGAGGATTTGTTCAGGGCTGCCCCGCATCAGCGTGATATCCGCGGCCTCTTTTCCCAGGTGGCTGCCGGAGTGGACGGCAATGGCCAAATCGGCCTGAACCAGAGCCAGGGCGTCATTGACACCGTCGCCCACCATGGCAACGAGTTTCCCGTCTTTTTGCAGGTCATGGATGAAAATGGCCTTGTCCTGGGGCTGTTTGCCGCCGGAAGCATTTTTGATGCCCAGCATGTTTCCAATCATACGGGTGGTTTGGTCCCCGTCGCCGGATACAAGGGCAACCCCGTACCCTTTATCATGCAGTGCGGCAACGGTTTCAGATGCCTTGTCTCTGAGGTTGTCTCCAAAAACAAACAAGGCGCACAACCGGTTCCCAAAACTCATATAGACTGTCGATTGAATCGCGTAAGATGTATTTTCGACGGCAGGGTCAATGGGCATATTCGGCAAATCTTCTAAAATAAAATCTTTAGATCCGATTTTGACTGCCTTGTTTTTAAATATTCCGGCAACACCGTTTTGATAACAGCGCACCTGTTCGACCGCCGCCGGCAGCAGAGAATTTTTTCCTGCGTGTCTTTTGATTTGGGCGGCAATGTAATGGTCTGAATAGGTTTCCAGACCGGCGGCCACAGAGAGAATCTGCTCGCGGGAAAAGGGTTCCATCACCTGCACTTCCAGAACAGACCAGTCTCCTTTTGTCAGGGTCCCGGTTTTGTCGAAAACAAAGGCATCGGTTTTGACGGCCTGTTCAAAGGCGGAATAGTCCCGTACGAGAATCCCCTTTTTTTCGGCCAGCGAAATTCCGGCAACCCGGGCAATGGGAATGGCGATTCCTAACGCACACGGGCAGGCTATCACCAGGACCGTGACGGATCGGATCAGGGCATTTTCAAACGTAAACCCCGAAACCAGGCAGACCAAACCCGTTGCAGCCGCCAGCATCAGGATTATGGGAACAAAAAAGCGCAGAATACGATCGGTTTTGCCCTCCAAAGGTGCCTTTTGCTGCAAGGCCTTTTCCATAATGGAGATCATTTGACCCAGCGTGGAATTTTCACCAACACCTTCGGCCCTGACACGGTAGACACCCCGCAGGATGCGGGTACCGCTACGGATGCGGTTTCCGGCCGATTTTTTAACCGGACGGGCCTCTCCGGTAAGGGAGGATTCATCCACCGATCCGGTACCCTGAAGAATCAAGCCATCCGCAGGCACGATTTCACCGGCTTCGATCACAAAAACATCCTCTTCCCGCAGGTCTTCGGCACTGACATAACGGCCGTTCGGGGATTCTTGGCTGCAGCGCTTGACCTTGGTGGGCTTGAGGGAGAAGAAATTTTTCAGGTCTTCATGGATTGAATCCAGGGCTTTTCTCTCGATGGTTTTACCCAGCAGGGTAAGGGTGATCAACATGGCCGCGGTATCGTAAAACAGATGTATGCTGCCGGCCAGCAGATTAAATGTACTGTAACCATACGCACTGAATGCACCGATGGTGATCAGGGTTTCCATGCCGAAAGCCGCCGCAGATAAACCGGCCCAGGCTTTGCGATAAATAGGCGCACCACCATAAACAAGGATGATGCTGGTCAAAATAAAAATTGGCCAGGAGAGTTTATACACGGCAGCCGGGGTGAGTCGGATAATAAAACCGGAGTACAGTGCAAAAGAGAGCATCATCACATTGGCGGTTAGAAAGGCCGAAAAAGCGAAACGGATAAACTCCTTTCTTTTTAGGTTGGTTTCGAATGCGTCACCGGGAATTGCGGCCCGGTAGCCGAGACGGTTGACGGCACTGATGATTTGATCAGGAGAAGATTTAATTGGATCGTATTCACAACGAAGTCTGTCGGTAGAAAAATTACAGGAGACTTGCATGACCCCGGGCAGTTTTTTCAGCATTTCCTCAAGAACCCAGGCACAGGCAAGGCACCACATCCCAGTGACCTGGAGATTCAGGGGGAGGGTATGTTCCAGGGCGGTTGTTTGAGATATACCGACGGAATTATTTGCTAAGGATGCGGATGCATTTCTCACTTGGGGTGAGAGGTTGTCCTCGGAACTTGGGATGATGCCCATGTCCCGGCATTTTTTAAACAGTTTAGTTTCTTTAAATTGCGCGGGATCGTTGGTATCAGAGGCTTCCCAGAGCATGTGGAAAACCTGTTTGCAGCCCATGCAGCAAAACCGGTATGTTTTTTGCGTTAAAACCGATGTAAACGCGCTGTTATCAACAGGGAGACTACAAAGATCACAGCTAAGGTTGATACGCATAATATCCTGGTTAGTGTCCATCCATAAATGGTCTTTTTGCCCAATCTCTGCGTTATGCTCAAAAAATAATCCTCGGAATATTACACATATGCCAGCAGTTATTTTTTTCGCATGCCTTGATCTTGAACAAAAGTCCTCCTTTCTGGATGGACACTGGCTAATTTCGGGGAGGCAATGATTTAAGGAAGGCAATAATATACCAGCGATCGGAAACATCGATAGTCGTCGCCAAAGGCGGCTGTTTGCCACCGGGTATGCCGTAACTGATCGATTTGAACAAGACACCTTCCGGAAGTGCTAGGATTTTTTGGTCTCTTAGGTCTGTGGGGAGCGGGTTAAAGCTCTGGCCGACGGTCCCGTTACCATCGAAGTATTTTCCATGACATTGGGCACAATAAATAAAATACAAAGACTTTCCCGATTCAATGACTTCAGGATCATTATGTTGAATCGGTGACGTTAAATCTTCTCCCTTAATAGCCCTGAAAACAGCTTCGCCGCCGTTAAAAGGGACGGTGCCGGGCTCCATAATCAGGAGTTTTTCTTCGTGCGGCCGCACAGCCGGGGTTTCCCACATGCGGCCGACCTTGAGATTTTTATCATAAATCGTCAGAATCGCATAGACCGTAGTGGCCAGAACCGACGCCAGTAAGGCCAGGATTAAAATGCGTTTCATTTATTCCCCCTCGGCCCCTTTGACATGTTGGGGGTAGGGTACCAGTTCGTAAACGGCATAGGGTGATTCAGCTGGAACATCTTTGATGGGGCGATAGTCCCAGGTAGGTTGTCCCAGATCCCCCACAACCAAAAACGAGAACAGACCCTTTCCCAATATCAATGCCAGTAGAAGAAAGATAATTACCCAGGAGACAAAAGAGGACTCTTTATGGTTTGAATGTTCCATTTTATATTTTTACTCCTAAAAGGCCATGAACAAGAATATAGAAGAAAGCCCATATAAATGTTCCGGCGATGATCAGAATCATGGCAAGGGGAAAAGGGGCGTCTCTGTCCTCGATGTCTTCAGGAAAGCGGTAGATGATTTTCTTTTTTCTTTCTTCGGCATCTTGGCTTTGAAGATGTCGATAGCCGAGTGCCAACCCGAAGATTATCATAAAAATCAGAGTAGGCAAGGCATAGGCAATTATATGTTGAAAATTAAGCAGATTAAAGTGACGCATACTATTTCCTTATTAAGGTTGAATTCGTTACTTTTTAATAGATCATTAAGGTTGACCGCCTTTCAAAAGTGCAAAAAACAGCACGGCGGCAATGACCGCCAGTCCGGCAAACGCCAGGAACATGAGAGCGTAGGTTTCGTGACGGCTGATTTTTTTAGCCCTTACCATCGGCGGTTCATCCTCATCCGTTTCATCCTTTAGGGGAAGATATCTGGCTCGCTGCTGATCTTTGAACTGGCCATTGTTCAAGGCCCAGATAAACACCACCAGACTGATGACAAGGCCTGCGACCATGTAACTGATGAAATAGGGATAATACATTGGTAAATTCCAAATTAAAAAATTCAAAGTTCAAATTAATTAAAAAATGCTAAATGACTAAATATTACTTCCCTTGTTTTGATGGCTTTATTATCGATGAAAAAATCAACGTTAGTTCATGCGCTTCTTGCCAGAGTTTTTTACATTCTTTTTTTCTATTTGGATTAGCTTTGGCAATCATTCGCATCCAATGTTTTGTTTCTTTTGCTTCCTTTTTACAAAGTGATATTTTGTGTCTGAAATCTTTTTTTGATACTGCACCGTCGGCTTCCATATAGTTTGCGCCGATGCTTGTTCCCGAGCGAATGAGCTGTCTATCGAGTTCATCGTTTATACGATCATGTGATAATGTTTTCACAAAAACAATAACATCCTCGCCAAACACTCCTGTTCTTTCTTCAAGATCGTATATTTTATTATGTCTTTTTTGAGCTTCCTTTGTCATTTGGTTTTTGGAATTTGGAATTAAAGATCATGGTTCATACGACGCATCGATGCCCTTGGGTTCGGTATCGGCGTCAGTCTGATTGATAAAGTAAACCGCTACATAATTGCCCACATCCCAGATTTTTTCCGACTCCAGTTCCCTCTTGAAATAGGGCATGGCGGTTCCGGTGATGCCGTTCATAATCTGATAATACAGAATGCCTCCGGAAATTCCTCTGTCTTTCACTATAGTGAAATTCAGCGGGGGCGGATACAGGTACGGCTGGGCCGGTCCCATGCCGTCGCCGATGGGACCGTGGCACCCCAAACAAAAGTCTTGATAAATTTTGTGTCCCCGGGCCAGGCCGGCATCGGTTGTCGGATAGGGATTGGGAAGTTTGCGCCAGCCTTCGGGCACCTGTTCGTGAAGCCATTTGACATTGGCTACCGGTCCTCTTTCATAGGCTTTAATGGCTTCCTTTTTCCATAATCGCTGCCTTTCCATGCGTTTGTCGGCATGTTTCAATCCCAGGCTTTGCACATAGGTTGTCAGCTGCTTTAAATTTTCCATTCCCAGAAAAGCAAACGCCGGCATAATCGAAAGGGGACGCGTGTAGCGGGGATTGATAAAATGGGCTATCTGCCAGTCATTCGGGTGCTCCCCGCCTTCCTGAGAAAGATCCGGACCTGTTCGGGCCGAGCCCAACAGAATGGGGTGGTCGGCCAGGTAGTCTCCGGCCTGAGCAATCCGTTCAGCGCCCAGTCCCCAGTCTACTTTACGGATGGATTGGCTGTGGCAGTACACGCAACCATTGGCAATGTAAAAAGCCCGGCCGGCAGCTTCAGCCGGAGAGCGCTCGCGAAAAATTTCGGAAGGCGTGGTTTTGTTTGTGTCGGCATATGGCATGATGACCATCACAAAAACAACGGCTGCCAGGACCAAAAGGCTTCCGATAACTACCGTTTTGAGCGTCATATTCATGACGTTTCTCCGGGGCTGAAAAACATCGATCTGATAATATTATAGAAACCGATGACCGCCGAGCTGAAAATCATCAAACCGAGTGCAGCTCTGGTAACGTAGTAGACGTGGATCTGGGGCAGTATGCGGTAAACGGTTTCACCATTAAGCCAGGCATTGCCCTGAATCAGGCCTGCGATAGTGAGCACCACCGTAAATCCCACCGTTCCGATGAGTATCATCCAGTACTGGAAAACAGCAAGAAGTCGGCTGTAGAGCGGTCGGCCGGTCATGCGGGGCAGAATGTAATAGATCCCGCCCAGGGCGATCATGCCCGCGAATCCCAAAACTCCGAGATGCGCATGGGCAACGACCCAGTTGTTGAAATGAGTCACCCGCTGGACATCCGGCAGCGACATCATGGATCCTTGAATGCTCACAAAAAAGTACATGATCGTTCCGGTGAAGACAAACTTGGCTCCGATGTCGGCATGAATTTCACCAAGCTTACCCTTGGCCGTGTACCAGATATTGATGAGAAAGGCCATGACCGGAATGACCATGGCATTACTGTCTACAATGGCGATGACCTTGAGCCAGGTCGGCACCGGCACCTGAAGCAGGTGGTGGGTTCCGATGTGGGTATAAACGACGAGCAGCGACCAGAATCCCCAGAGGCTCAGCGTATGGCTGTACAGCGGAGCCCGGCAGGCCTTGGGGATAACATAATAGGTCACGCCCGCCGACAGCGGCGTCAAAAGAAGACCGAAGACATTGTGGCCGTAGAACCAGAGAATAATGGCATCCGGAATGCCCACCAGGGCACCGCTGCTTGGCTTCCAGATGATATTTCCGAGACCATAAGTAATAGCAGTCAAGATTACGGCGGCACATACGTACCAGACGGAAACATACAATATGGGTTCCCGGCGTTGTTTCACCGTCATGATAATATTAATTATGACCAGACTAAAAGCGGCAACCACCATCATGTCAATGGGCCATATCAGTTCGGCATACTCCCTGCCCTGGGTTTTCCCCATGGCCAGGCTCACAACCGCCGCCACCAGCGTAACATTCCAGGCGAAGACGGTAATCTTCCCCAATTTTTCGCTGTAGAGATCGGTTCGCAGCAGTTTCGGTACATAATAAAATGCCGCCGAGAGCAAACCGGGAGTGACAAAGCCGAACAGCACCAGGTTGATATGGATGGGCCGGACCCTTCCGAAAACCAGCCAGCCGACATTTTCCAGCAGATCCGGCGCCATGAGCTCCGTAGCCCCAAGGAGCCCCATGAAGGTGGCTACAACCATCCAGAAGGCCGAAGTGATGCAAAAGCCCTTTGCAGTAGCGTAGTTTTGAGTTATCGCTTGTGATTCGCCGGTCAATTCCTTCTCCTTAATAAGTCTGCATCGCTCAGTTGTTGGTTATGCGTTTTTTCCTAATAGGGTCAAATTAACGGATAAAATAACTAATTATTGTTCTTTAACCTTGATTTCTCACAAGTCAGAGCGGTTCAGGAACAAGGCATTTCAGCCCGCCGCAGATCCCGTTTTCGGGAAAGACGTAATATTTTACTTCGAGGGCTGAATAACGCAGTTCCTTTGCTGCTCTGGCTTGTGATAAATTCGGGCTAGTTGTGGCATGCCAACCAGCACCCTATGTTTGCCTCTTTTTCTTTATGACACTCGATGCAAAACCCCATCTCAAATCGTTTCCCCGGGAGGCGGTCCATGGTCTCAACCTGTCCGTGACATTCCCGGCACTGGATCTCCTTTTTAATGTGCCGCTGATGGTTAAATAAAACATGCTCCGGAACATAGAAGACCTTTTTCCACGGCGTCGGGGTTTGGGTGTTAAAATATTCGTGTTCCTTTTGAATCCACGGATGATTAGCAATGATATAATTATGACAATAAAGACATTTTTCAACCGGCGGTAACCCCGGATGAATAGACCGGCTCACGTACGGGTGACAGAATTGGCACTGAATCGCCTTGACACCGGAATGGACCCGGTGACTGAAAGGAATTGGTTGTTCAGGGCCGATATTTGTCGCAGGCGAGGCATAGAAAAAATACAAAAAGCCGAGCACCAGGAAAACAATGAGCCCGGTCCAAAATACCGCAGCCGTGTTCTTTGTCAATAACAAAAGAAAGTTTCCGACAGCGGCAAAGAATTTCATGGGTCGCCCCCGGGTGCCGATAATCACTGCCAGGACAAGGATGGTTATCAGTGTGAAAGTGGTAATCAGGATTTCCATCACGACGCCTCCGCTTCTGGAACTCGAACAAGTTCTGGAAACATGTTCAGGAAAAAAATAACGGAAAGGGTCATCAGGCCGAAAAATCCCAAAAATATCAGCCCGTCAGTCAGCCCCAGGGGAAGCGCGGATACATGGGGATTTAATGCCGGACCAATGAGCAGAAAATGCTCCAGACAGATTCCCATGATAACAACGGTACAAAGGACACTCATAAACCGGGGGTTTGTTTTGATCTTTTTGTTTAGTAAAATGATGAACGGGAGGATAAAGCAGATGATAAAAACAAACCAGGCCAGAGAATTCCAGGGCGGTGTCATGGTTCGTTCAATAAGGTATGCGGTTTCTTCGGGAATATTGCCGTACCATATCACCACCAAATGGACGTAGAAAAAGTCCCCCCAGAGCAGACAAAATGCAAAAAAGAGTTTGCCGATATCATGGAAGTCCGACGGTTTCAGCTTGAATTCAATTG
>DAOVAE010000101.1 GCA_030671225.1 Desulfobacteraceae bacterium | reverse complement strand
GGGAGGGCCTATCTCGATTTGGGCTTATTTCACAAAGCAAAGTCCAGGAATGATCAAGCCGGTCAGTGCCTCTCCCGGGCCATTGAGCTTTTCGAGCAGTCCGAGGCGGAAGTGTATCTTAAACAAGCTCAAGATGCTTTGGATAATAATGGATGAATCCTTCCGTCACAAAAAATCATTACTTATCTTTTTCGATCAGACTGTTAGGATGTCCCAAAGATAGTGGGTTCAATTTCCAGTGCTGAAGCGCTCATTCATCCTTATGCGACAAGGCATGCAGAATCTTCTGTTTGCTTCGCGCTCTGCAGGAGTTAGAGCCAGACCTAGGTCGTCACCCAAATGCCTTAAAAGTCCTTCTTTAAAGCCAAGGGGCCTTAGACCCTCAATACTCTTAATCTTCCACCCGTTTGGGTGCTTATTGAGTCTTATAAGCACTGAATTGTGGGTTTTGCTGTCTCCAAGGATGTAATTGCGTGTGCCTGAATATATTACGCTCATCCTCACCATTGCCTGCACAATGGCCAGGCTTCCATCAATAATGATAGCAGGCGGCTCCTTGAATAAAATCCGGGGCTCATCAAACTTTTTATATGCCCTTTTAATAAGCTTTCTCATAAGGACAACATTAAAATCGAGACCGTCACCATAGTCTGGTGAGAAAAGGCTCATGCTTTTCTTAAGATCTTCGTCATGGACAGCTTCTACCCCTTTTTTAATCAAATCTTCCACAAGTTGGTAATCACTCAACCCAAGTGTGGATGTAGCGGCCGGGCTCTCATGTGCAGCGCCGGGCTCTTGAGTTTGTGAATCCATACGATCACAACCCCAGAGAAGCAAAAGTAGACTCCCCACAGCCAACAAGACAACCAGGCAGAACAAAAGCCCGGGATAAAACCTTTTTCGCTTTAACTCCATTTTTCCATTATAGCACAAAATTCTCAACTCCTTAACCCGAAATTACCTTAAAGGTGTCAAGATATGATACCAATCCGGTGTTGGAGAGTTCACATGTTTGACCGGGCAAGAAAAAGCCACACACATTAAATTTGCTTACTACAATTTCATAGTTTTATTTCAGCACCGACAGCACGCGTTTTTGCAATGAGCCCTACCCCCCTGTATAAGCAATCTTGCAAGAGTTTTAAATTTATGGTAATACACCGTGAAAGTTGCACTAAATTTTTATCTACTTATTTCAGCAGAACCATTCATCTCTGACACCCGCAATGCGGGACAGGCATGGCCCAAAAAACCAAATTTACTATGCTAAAAAAAAATGGGGAAACAAAATTATGAAAAGATCATTAAAATTACTAATCTTTGTTTTGTTGATGGTTTTCATGGCCAGCCATGCCAATGCAGAAACAATTGACCTACCAAAGACCGGGCAGACCGCGACCTATGCAACGGGGGACGATGGAGACTTGCAAAAAGGTGTAGCGTGGCCCAGTCCGCGATTTACTGACAACGGGGACGGCACGGTGAAGGACAACCTGACAGGATTGATCTGGCTGCAAGACGCCAGTTGTGATGGCGTCATGGCTTGGAGTAATGCCTTGGATCATGCTAATGAGCTGTACGACGGTTGTTCAGACTGTGGAGGCGATGATGAAGATTGCGGTCTGAGCGATGATTCATCTGCTGGCGACTGGCGCCTGCCCAATGTAAAGGAACTTCAAAGCCTGATTGATTTCGGCGAGTACAATCCAGTTCTGCCGAGCGGTCATCCTTTCACCGGCGTACAGTCCTCCGACTACTGGTCCAGTACTACGAATGCAGACATTACCTCCACAGCCTGGCGCGTGTATATGTCCGATGGTGCCGCGGTCAGTGACGATAAAAGTAGCGGCTACTTCGTATGGCCGGTGCGTGATGCTACAGCTAAAGAAGAAGGCGTCAGCGAATGTTTTATCGCCACCGCTGCTTACGGTTCACCAATAAAACATAACATCAATATATTGCGTGAATTTCGAGATCGCTTCCTGCGTGTCAATGTCATAGGAAAGGGTTTTGTGCGTCTTTATAATACCTGTTCGCCGCCAATCACCGACTTTATCTCAAACCATGACAACCTGCGGATGATTGTTCGCGTAATTCTGTTGCCTATTGTGGGATTAAGCCGGGTTGCCCTTAAGATAGGTCTCGTATCCACAATGGCCCTCATGCTCTTTTTTGTAATTGTGATATTCGGATTTGTTAGAGTGAAGAGAAATTCAGAAACTAACCAATAATTATCAGATATCCATAGCAGATCATTTTTTCGAAACCTTATTATACTTGAATAATTGCTGTGATTTGATTATTATATGACGCATCCTCGAAAGCGCTGCACAGTAAATAAAAGGAGGCAATTTATGTATCGGAGACTTCTGCTCTCTATCATTTTTCTCGTGAGGGCAAAATCGTCTTACTTAAAGGCAAGGGGGTTAATATGGAAGTGCCGGAATTTCTATTGAGAATCGTCAAAGCAATCCGTCCGCCTGAAGAAAGGCCCGGAATGATGTCCATCATTATTCGGCGGCCTTTCAGTCACCTCGAAAAGGAGCTAAGAAGTGCCTTTGAGGGGCAAGGGGATGTCAAGGTCATTATTGACAGGCGCTATAGCGAACGGCGGGGAAGTGTTCATCCTTATGAAATAGAGCACCGCCGGATCGATCGGAGAAGGCCAAAAGAAGAGCTTGCCGAAGTATTAACTTAGAATCATCTCCCGGTTATTTGTAGCTAATCGGGAATTGATTCAACTTTATTTATTATCGAACCGATCTTTTCGATGCGGCATTCAACCACGTTTCCTGGCTTCAAGACAACCGGCGGATCCCTGAATATTCCTACCCCGGCTGGTGTTCCGGTTGCAATGATGTCCCCCGGCAAAAGGGTGATGTCCTCGCTGATGTTTTCTATGATTTCGGGGATGTCGAAAATCAAATCACGGGTATTTCCATCCTGCATGACAATACCATCTACCATTGCTGTTAGTCTCAGGTTGTTTACATCTCCGATCTCATCGACAGTAACAATGACAGGGCCGGTAGGTGCAAAGCTGTCAAAGGATTTTCCCCGAAACCACTGGGTATCGGAAAACTGGGCCTCCCGCCCGGACACATCATTCATTATGGTAAACCCAGCAATGTAATCGAATGCATCCTTTCTGTTTATTCTTTTCCCTTCTTTTGCGATGATTATTGCCAGTTCCACCTCCCAGTCCACCTGACCGCTGCTTTTTGGAAGAATTATCGGATCGAAAGGGCCACTCAAGGCATTTTGTGTTTTGCAGAATATTACCGGTTTTTCGGGATTTTCGAAGCTCCCTTCCTTGGAATGTTCGGCATAATTTAACCCAAGACATATGATCTTGGAAGGACGATGAATCGGACATGCAATTCGTTCATCGATTTTTTGTCCCGTATCCTTAACCTGGGCAACCTTTTCGAGCCACCCGCCTCTGAAAAATTCTTCACTGATATCAGGAATCTCCGGAAAGATTTTTCTCAAGTCAACGATTTTGCCGTCTCTCCACAAACCCGGCTTTGCTTTTCCCTTTTCACCAAATCGTAATAGTTTCATGGATCACCTCTTTTTGCTCCATTTTTCTGTCCGTCCTCGAAACATTTCTTCCCATACCAGTTTACCTGCCGGCATATACCCCGGATAATACTGACCTCTTTCGCCCTAAGCTGTAACCTGGTAAAAAAATGGCGCAGTTTATTCATCCAGTAATCAGGATTTTCAGGGTTGATATAATTGATCCTGACAAGTAACTCTTTGAGTTGATCATACATTCCATCAAGTTCATGACGTCTTGCAAGACGAGGAGTAAATTCTTCGTTTTCATCCCGGACTGCAGAAAAGATTTCATAACACATGATCATTACTGCCTGAGCCAGGTTCAGGGAAGAGAATTCTGCGGTGGGGATATTAACAAGCGCATGGCAGTACCTGATGTCCTCGTTGGAAAGCCCCCTGTCTTCCGGACCAAAAAGTATGGCTATGCGATTTTCAATGGAAATAGGGATGAGCTTTTGGGCCAGCTTCGAAGGGGTACTTATGACCTGACGCTTTGACCCCAGCCGCGCCGTTGCTCCGACCACATAGTTATATGGAGCCAGGGCGTCTTTGAGATCCGCACAAATGCTGCATGTTTCAACAATGTCCGTGGCGACATGGGTCGCCATTTTCAGGGCCTTGTAAAGGTCAAAGTTTTGCGGGTCGACGACCACGAGCTGACCGATACCCATATTTCGCATGGCACGGGCAGCAGCCCCTATATTTTCAGAATATCGGGGCTGATGAAGCACAATTGCGATGTTTTCAAAATTTATTCGACCGGACATTAGACGGTAATTTCAAAGCTATTAAAAAAGTAACCGATTTCAAAGTCGGCTGTCTCGGGTGAATCTGAACCATGCACCACATTTTTCTCAATATCTGTAGCGAAATCTTTTCGTATGGTCCCTTCGGCAGCTTCCTTGCAATCGGTGGCGCCCATTAATTCACGATATTTATCAATTACATTTTCGCCCTCAAGGACCACGGCAACAACCGGACCGGATGTCATGAAATCCGTCAGACTTTCAAAAAACGGTCGTTCTTTGTGAACCGCATAAAAACCTTCTGCCTGGGCCTTTGTCATTCTCAACATTTTCATGGCAATGATTTTGATTTTGTTGTCTTCCAATTTTTTAATAACTTCACCTATGATACAGCGGGCAACACAATCAGGCTTTATGATAGATAATGTTCTTTCCATGATTTTATATCCTTTTCCTATTGTTTTAATTCCTGATGCCATATTAAAAGGCAAACTTCAACCCTAATTGATCGTAAACAAAACGGGAGAAATATTTTATGTGTTTAATTTTATAGGGTTCAAGTCAACACGATGAGACAATTATGAATGCAAAATGCGGTTGACAAAGGTCTGGCTGAAATTTATGATTTTTATCAAAAACCGAAACAAAAAAATGACTTTTAAGAAAACAAGGTGTAACCATGCCAATATATGAATTTTATTGTAAGGACTGCAATACTATTTTTAACTTTTTTTCAAGAATCGTTAACACGAAGAAAAGGCCCAGGTGTCCAAAATGTAAAACATTGAGACTCGAAAAACAGATTTCTTTGGTCGCATTTACAGGAAAAGCAAAGGAAACCGATGGCCTCGATGATCTCCCCTTTGACGAAGGAAAGATGGA
>DAOVAE010000092.1 GCA_030671225.1 Desulfobacteraceae bacterium | reverse complement strand
ACGGCTGTCGATAAAAAATAGCTTTCGTTTTTTTAGAACCGAAAAAATTTGATATAGCTGTGTGGAAACCGTGGTCATTTTTGAGCCCATGTGGTTGTTTACCCCTTTAATCCAGGGAATAGAATCCAGATTTTTATTGAGCTGGTTGATGAGTCGATCCGGAGACATTGAGGTCAGGAGCGTTCCCGGTCCGGGATTAACCGCGGGATATTCATTAGGTTCCATAGGCAGATGAAGCATGACGTCGAACCCTTTTGAATGGGCGTCCCTGGCAATGCTTTCCTGAAAAGGGCTGTAAGGAAGTATAGAAAACGTGAGAACCACATCGAGCCCGAGAAATTTATCTACTATCTTTTTGTTATAGCCGATGTCGTCGATAATAATAGCTATTTTAGGTAACTTTTTTGGTATGGCGGGTACAGGTTTGAGTATCGGTTTATGAGGGGGTATCTCCTTTTTAGGATAGATTTCAAACCTTGGTGTTTTTGTTACACGAGGTTTTACAACAGGTTTTATGGGGTGCTTTCGCAATATTAAGTGATGTGTAAAAACGCTGGCAATAACAACAAGAATTATCAAAACGCCAAGCCCGGCAAAAGCTTTTATTAGATACGATTTTTGGATACTTTCTTTTTTCGGTTTTCTCTTCGTTTTCTTTTGCCGGAGGGTTTTTTTAGCCATATCTTACTTGTTGTCACCCTTGAAGATTTCATAACTTAAAAGGATGTCAAGGGCGCGTGTAACCTGGTAGTCAGACAGCAGTTGTTCGACCTTGAGATCGCCGTATCTGAATTTAGGGGTTTTGATTTCCGGTTTCTCAGTGTCTCCCTCTTTTTTCCCGAATTCTGTCTGATCGCCTTGCCTGTTATCGGGTGTTGCTTGGAGATGATTTTTTAGATCCTTTTCCTTTATTAGACCATCATCAACGTTACTTATATCTTCCTTATTAATAGATCTTTTCTTTACAATGATATCAGGTTCAATCCCTTTGGCCTGGATCGACCGTCCGCTTGGTGTGTAATATCTGGCGATGGTTAATTTAAGTCCATAACCCTCTCTTAAAGGCTCTACGGTCTGGACCGAGCCTTTCCCAAAGGAAGTGGTCCCCAGTATTAGGGCACGTTTCTGGTCCTGGAGTGCCCCGGCGACGATTTCCGATGCGCTGGCACTTCCTCCGTTAATCAAAACGATCATGGGATAACCTCGCTTTGTACTGTTTGGCTTTGCTTTGAAAATCTGAGTATTTTTTTTCAGACGTCCTTTGATCGAAAGAATCTTTCCTTTTTCAAGAAAAATATCCGACACCTTGATGGCCTGGTTAAGAAGCCCGCCTGGGTTGTCGCGGAGATCCATGATAAGCCCTTTTAAAGGTACTTCCCCTGATTCGAGCTGTTCCAGCTTTGTTACTGTATCCTTTGCAGTGTTGTCCCTGAAATTAGTGACCCAGATGTATCCGTATCCAGGTTTTAAGACAATAGCTCTTACGCTTTCAACGGGGATAACATCACGTATTAGCTTGATGCTCATCGGTTTTTTAACTTCTTCACGTATTATCGTTACAACAACTTCAGTCCCTTTGGGACCTCTTATCATTTTTACAGCCTGTCGTAATTTTTTGGTCGGTTTACCATCAACCTTGATGATTTTATCACCGGCCTTTATTCCAGCTTTGTAGGCCGGCGTACCCTCAATGGGCGAAATCACGGTGACAAAACCGTTTTGCATGGTTATACTAACGCCGATTCCGGTGAACTCGCTCTTGGTATCGAGTTGAAGCTCTTTAAAGTCGTCAGGCGGCAGCAAGGAAGAATGGGGATCGAGGCCGTGGACCATGCCCTGAATAGCCTCTTCGATCAATTCTTTTGAATCGACGGGATCAACGTAGTTTTTTTCAACCAATTCAATCACATCGGAAAATAATTTTAAGCCTTTATACGTCTCCTCTCCTTTGGCTAAAATATCATGGTAAAAACCGAATCCTATGGTCATAAATACAGCGGCTATTGTTATTATTAACCACAGATTAATGTGTCGCTTTTGCTTGATGGTCATATGCTTGCTCCTTAACCTTTTTTAATCCATTTTAGCGGGTTTATGGGTTTCCCGTGATGACGCACTTCAAAATGGAGGCTTGGACCTATCATGGATCCTGAATCTCCAACTGTGGCAACAACATCCCCCATTCCCACCGTATCTCCTTTCGACGCAAAGAGTTCTTCAGCATGGGCATAAACGGTGTAGTAATTATTCCCATGGTCGATGATTATCATGTTGCCGTATCCCTTAAACCAGCTGGCATAAAGTATCCGTCCATCAAAAACAGCTCGGATAGGTTCGCCTCTATCAGCCTTTATTTCGATACCGCTCTGGAAATTTACCACATTGAATTTTATGTTTTTATACGGTCCGAAAGAAGATACTATTTTACCTCTAACAGGCATATTAAGCAATCCTTTTAATGAGGAAAAGCTTTTTGGTTCGATATTTCTTGTCTGTTTGGACGGACCGGTTTCCGATCTTAAAGATTTAATAGCCTTGTCCAGATGGGTTGCAGCCTGCTTTAATGACTCAAGGGCTGCCAATTCAAGTGATCTTTTACTGCGGATTTTAGCAAGTAGCCTTGAGCGTTTTGTTCTTTCATGAGACATAGCCGCGATCTGGTTTTTTAAATCTGCTTCAATAGAGAGCTTCTCCATTTTTTGAGAATTAAGCCTGACCAGCAATTGCCGGAACTTTGCCTTGTTGTCCAGAAGGTTTTGCCGGATTTTTTCATCATAAGCTAAAATCGTTTCCAGGGACTTTTTTCGTTTAAAAAGTTCATACATGGACTGAGCTGAAACCAGAACGTATATTCTGCCCAGCCAGTTCAATTTATAAAGCGCCACCAGGCGTTTGAATATATAGTCCTCACCGGCTTCAATACTTTTCTTAAGGTCTTTAGATGCCTTTGTGGTTTGGGTTATTTTTTTTCCAAGGGCGGCAAGTTCGGACTTTAGGGCCGAAGAACGTTTTACTGCCTGGTTAAGAGTCAGATCGATATCGTTTAAGCTGCTTACAACGGAGGCCTCCTCTCTGGTGAAAGTCAGCACTTTAACCCTGCCTTTTTCTATTTTCCGGTTGATGTCTTCAGCTTCTTTCTTAAACCGCTTAATGTCGCCGTCGTTACCCCCCGTTTTTTTCTTTTTCGTTGTTTGATCTATAGATATTATGCGCACATACCGTTTTAGATTTCGAATATAACCGACCTGGTCCTTGTGTCTAATTTTAAGCCACCCGTCGAGGTGTTCGAGAATTCTAACCTTTGTTCCTTTTTCGATCAACTTCAAAGGTGCATTCATTTTTCCCGGTTCAGCTCGTACGTTAAGCTTATTTACGGTAACAATCCCGATTTCATAGGATTGAGCGCCCAAAACCCCGGCAGGTTGCAACAAAAAAATGATACCGGAGGCAGTAAATATTATTATTTTAAAAACTGTTTGAGAGAAATATAACACCCTATCCATCCTACAAACATGCTGTAAAGTATTATACCAAAGAAAGCGCCGGGGGAGAGGAACTTGATCGTAAACAGACCGGGAGAGAAACCCTGATCGACACTTGAGGATATGAACATAAAAGTAATAAATAATATGGTGATACCGATAATTCCGCCAAATGTTCCCTGGATAAGGCCCTGGATGTAAAATGGGGCCTTGATGAATCTATCGGTAGCGCCGACCAGACGCATGATTTCAACCTCTTCGCGTCTTGAATAGAGCATTAGACGAATTGTATTGGCCACGATTAATACGGCGGCCATAAAGAAAAGACCGCCCATTGCATACCCTATTAATCTGAATAGATTGAAAAAATTCGTAAATCGTCCAAGCCATTTCTTTCCATACTCCACCTCATCTACCTGGGGAAACGATTCTAGCCGGGTGGCTATTATCTCAACTTTGTCCTGGTTTTGGGAAGATGCTATAAGGCGGATTTCAAACGCATCTGGAAGCGGGTTTTCCTTTAGATTTTCAAACAAAGAAGACTGCCGTTTCATCTGTTTTTTAAGAAGTTGCAAGGCTTTACTTTTTGGAATGAACCTTACGTCCTGGATGCCATTTATTCTCTTAATTTTCTGTTTTAGTTCCGGAATTTTTACTTCAGGGACACCCGGTTTAAGATAGGCCATAATCCTTATCCCCTTTTTCCAGGAATTTATTATTTCGTTGGCATTTACAAAAAAAAGAGAAAAAGCGCTGACAATCAGGATGGAGATTGCGATAGTAATGATAGTGATCGCATTCAGAAATTTGTGGTCTATGATATCCTGTAATGCCCTTTTATAATAGAAAATCATCAGAAGAATTATTAAACAGTTGTTGTTTTTTGCAAATAACCCTGATTAAGATGAATTACCCTGCCACCTGTTTTGCGGATAAGTTCTTTGTCGTGGGTTGCAATAATAACAGTTGCGCCACGGGCATGAAACCTTTTTAGAAGTTCAAGGACGATATCGGCAGAATCTTCGTCCAGGTTCCCGGTTGGTTCGTCTGCGAGTATTATCTTCGGGTCACCCACAACAGCTCTGGCAACCGCTATTCTCTGCTGCTCGCCGCCTGATAGACTTAGGGGGAGTGAATGGAGACTGTCCTCCATACCAACTGTTCTTAATACACTTTTTACCTTCTTTTCGATGAAACGCCGTTTTTTACCTATTGCTTCAAGGACAATGGCAACATTATCAAATACGGTTTTTGTGGCTATCAGCTTGTAGTCCTGGAATATTATCCCGTATTTTCGTCTCAGAAGCGGTATACGTTTGCTAGAGATCCTCGACAGATTCATTCCCTCGATCAATACCTGCCCTTCTGATACAGCTTCTCCAAGGTATAGAAGCTTCAGTAGAGTAGTTTTACCTGCTCCGCTGGGGCCACTGATAAAAAGGAGTTCATTTTTTGGGATATCAAGGGTGATATCGACGAGAGCTTTCTTGGCGCCGTAATTCTTGTTAACATGGAACATACGAATTATCGAGCTTTTATTCTTACCTTCAATCATTCAATAATTTCCTGACCCATTACCCGATACAAAGTCGCCTTTGCTATTTTAAATGAATATAAAGCGTTGTAGAAATTCGTCATTGTTCTGGAAAGAAGCGTCTGAGCATCTAACACATCGGTGGAGGTGGCCACTTGTTGCTTGTACCTTTCTTGGTTGATCCTGAAATTTTCCTTTGCCTGTTCAACGGCTTTTTCAACAGTGATGATAGCCTTTTCCGCTTCTTGTGTTCTTAAATATGCTTTTTTTACCTCTTGTTGTATATTATCAAGAAGTTCGTCTTTTCGAAATTGTGCCTGAGACAAACGTGATCTTTTTTCATTTGTTCCGTAATAAGTTCTGCCCCATTCAAAAAAATTCCATTTTGCTACGGCTAAAATATTCCAACCATCTGGATCAAATATCCCT
>DAOVAE010000065.1 GCA_030671225.1 Desulfobacteraceae bacterium | reverse complement strand
TCCATCTGGAAGCATATCAAAAAGCTCCAGGAATTTGGATACCATGTCCAGGCGACGCCTAAGGGATACCGACTTATTAGCACTCCTGACGCTCTTTATCCTTGGGAGTTTGCAAATAGAGAATCAAAAATCCATTATTTTGATGAAGTTGTCTCCACAATGAATGTTGCCGGAGACCTTGCGAGAAGCGGTTCCCCTCATTTTACCGTTGTTATTGCGGGGCGTCAAATCAAAGGGCGGGGTCGCTTGAAAAGAACCTGGCTTTCATCAGAAGGTGGGCTCTACTTTACTATTATACTCCGGCCGCAAATATCTCCGGTATTAAGTTCCAGGGTCAGCTTTGCGGCATCTATGATTCTGACCCGAACCTTACGCGAGATGTTCAAAATTGATGCCTTGGTAAAATGGCCCAACGATATTCTGGTGAATGGCAAGAAGATTTCGGGATTGCTTTCTGAAATGGAGGCTGAAGCCGATATGATTACCTTTATAAATATCGGCTTGGGTATCAATGTTAATAATGATCCGACCGTAAGCGAGCCCATGGCGACTTCACTAAAGAAAATCCTTGGCAGGGAGGTCCTGAGGAAACAGCTTCTATCAGAGTTTCTGGATAAATTTGAAAACCGGCTCAACAATGCGACTTTGGATAATGTGATTTCTGAATGGAAAAGATATTCTGCGACAGTAAACCGGCACGTTAGAATCGTCACAACCAATGATGTATCAGAAGGCCTTGCCATGGATGTGGATGAGAACGGCGCTCTCATTTTGAAACTTTCAGACGGATCAATAAAAAAAATTATTTACGGCGATTGCTTTCATGATTGATCATAGTACAGAGAGCAGAAGGCAGAGGACAGAGGACAGAGGGCAGAGAACGGAATATGACATCTGTCTTTTAACTACCTTAACAGAGTAACCCTGAACCCTGAACGGCTTATATATATGATTATTGCTGAACAGCTTCGTATGACGGTATATGCCTCACTTCTGGCCGCGCTGACCGCAGCAGGGGCATACCTGGCAATACCAATAGGTCCGGTTCCGATCGTACTTCAGAATTTTTTTGTATTTCTTTCAGGTCTTCTTTTGGGAAGCCGATGGGGGTTTGCGAGTGTATCGGTTTATATCCTGGTAGGCGCTTGCGGACTTCCCATTTTTTCCATTGGTAGGGGGGGAATCGGCCACATCATGGGGCCAACCGGAGGATATTTAATTGGATTTCTTCCAGCGGTTTATATTATCGGCCTGATATCGGAAAAAGGTGGACAACGTGTCATTTTCGATATCATTGCCATGGTGTGCGGGGCACTGCTGGTCTATGCCTTTGGGGTTCCATGGTTATACAAAGTATTGGCAGGAAAAGGTATGACTTTGCAAAAAGCCTTGTTTGTCGGTATGTACCCCTTTGTTCCGGGCGATATTCTCAAGATCGCCGTAGCCGTACCAGTAGCAAAAGCGTTGCGGCCGGTTATACGGGTTCCAGGTTCCGGGTTCCGGATTCCGAGTTAGAAACAGTAAGCTTCAAACGAACATCCTTCAACCCGTAACACGCAACTCAAAACATGCACATGAATATTATTGAAATCGAAAACCTCAGCCATCGCTTTCCCGACGGCACCCTGGGTATAGACGGGATAAACCTTACTATTCAGGAAGGGACATTCGTTGTAATCAGCGGACAGAACGGATCCGGAAAAACAACTCTCTTAAGACACCTAAACGGCCTCCTTTTGCCGGATAGAGGGACAGTCAGGCTGTCCGGAGTCTCAGTATCAAAGGACTTGGTAAAAGCGAGACAAATTGTTGGCATGGTTTTCCAGGATTCTGACAGCCAGATTATCGGTGAAACGGTTTATGATGACGTGGCCTTTGGACCAGAAAATCTTTGTCTGGATAGAAGCGAGATAAAGAGACGGGTATATGATGCTTTGAAAGCCGTGGGCTTGACAGGGCTTGCAGAACAAAGACCTCATTTACTTTCCGGCGGAGAAAAACGGAGACTTGCCATTGCCGGTGTCCTTTCTATGAAACCCAGGGTGATAGTTTTCGACGAGCCTTTTTCCAACCTCGACTATCCGGGGATCAGACAGCTTTTAGAGCAGGTTCTTTCTCTCCATAAGGCAGGTCGCACAATCGTAGTTGCCACACATGAGCTGGAAAAGGTCATTACCCACGCAGATCATCTGGTCATCATGAAAGACGGAACAGTAGTAAGGGACGGATTGCCTGACGAGATGGTTAAGGGAGTTGAGGCATTTGGTGTGAGGGAGCCTTATAATTCCCGGCCGGGAATGGAGATCAGATCATGGCTGAACTAACGGCTTTCCGTTTTCGAACTGGAGCATCTCTCCTGCATAAGCTGGACGTTCGATTTAAGCTTGGATTTCTTGTTCTGATCAGTCTTGCCGGCTTAAAGGCAGCTCCATTGGCACTTTGCGTAATAACTTTCGTGCTTATTGCTGTGATAATAGATACCCGCCTGCCAATTAAAGTAATTTTAAAAGAGCTTCGTTATTTTCTTATTCTTCTCCTTTTTGTGTTCATCGCCCGGATATTAACGACTCCGGGATCGACGCTGATTCAAATTATGGCCGTATCAGTTACCCGGGAAGGAATCTATGACGGTAGTCTGGTTTGCTGGCGGCTTGTGATAATTATAACGCTTGGATTATTATTTGTTTCAACTACCAGGACGTCAGAAATTAAAGCTGCTGTTGAGTGGCTCTTGATCCCTTTTCCATTTTTTCAGGGAAAAAGGGTCGCAACAATGATGAGTCTGGTTATGCGTTTTATGCCGCTTATACTTGACCAGGCAAAGGAGACTGCAGATGCCCAGCGGGCAAGATGTGTGGAAAACAGAAAGAATCCCCTGTATCGATTAAGAAAATTTGCAATACCGGTGATTCGCCGAATCTTTGAAAGCGCTGATAAGCTGGCTGTTGCCATGGAAGCTAGATGTTATTCTGAAAACCGGACCGACCCCTGGCTTTCATCAGGGCTGAAAGATTGGGTTGCCTTGTTTGTTGTAATTTGTCTGTGCGCCATGATCATATTAATATAATTCAGGAATAATACATGCTTTCGCTCCCTCTGCGATAATGGGAAAAATAGAAAAACACGGTGGATGGAGTATGATAAAGCTGTCAAATATTGACACATCCTTTCTTCTATAGTAATCCCATTTACACTAATTTAAACGGCTAAGCCGCGTTAAATAAAATCGTGCAGCAATTTTATTAAAGGAGCCGAATCAATTGAAAGTTGTAATAGTTGGTGCCGGTGAAGTAGGCTTCAACATCGCAAGCCATCTGGCCCGAGAAAACAAAGACGTTGTGGTGATTGACAAGAATCCTGATGCCGTTCGACATGTATCTGATAATATTGATGTTCAGGTAGTCAACGGGTCAGGGAGCAGTCCTGTGATTTTGGAGGAAGCCGGTATCAAAACGGCTGATATAATCCTTGCAGTCACAGACAGTGATGAAGCCAACCTTGCGGCATGTCTGGTTGCAAACATAATTTCTCCTTCAACAAAGAAACTGGCCCGCATTCGAAATGCTGACTATGATGAATATCATGACACCTTCCGCGACCATGCACCCCATGTCGATACCATAATCAACCCGGAAATCGAGGTTGTCAAAACCATTAACAGGCTGATGAATGTGCCCGGCGCTGTGGAAGTCGACGAGTTTGCCGATGGTCGTGTTAAATTTGTCGGAATACATTTAGACAAATCGGCACAGCTGGCCGGTGTCCGTCTTTCAGAAATTTCTACCAGGATCGGAAAACAAAGTCCGCTGATTGTTGCTGTGATTCGAGATGAGAAATTGATTATACCCAGGGGAAATGACAAGCTCATGCCGGGAGATCTGATCTATTTTATCAGTGAACAAGATAAATTTTTAGATTGCCTGTCTGTTTTTGAAAAACATATCGAGCCGATTGATCGAGTCCTGATTATAGGCGGAGGACGCATCGGATTCAGGCTGGCTACCCTGCTTGAGGAGAGTTCTATCCATACCAAAATAATTGACAAGAACCCGGATCGATGCGCCGTACTTGCCGAGCAGCTTAACAAGGCTGTCGTATTGCATGGTGACGGTTCTGATCAAGAATTCCTGAGAGAAGAGAATATTCAGGATATGGATGCCGTGATTACCCTCACTAATGATGAGGAAACCAATATTTTAACCTCTCTTCTTGTCAAGAGAATGGGTGCACGTAAAACAATAACTCGAATCAGCAAGCAAAGTTATTTTCCTTTGATGTCGATGATCGGTCTTGAGCAGGTGGTTAGCCCGAGACTTTCGGCCGTAAATACCATTTTACAGCATATACGCCGGGGCAAGGTACTTTCGGCCAAAGCAATTAAATATGAACAGGCTGAAGTTATGGAAGCTGTAGCCTTAGAGACTTCAGACATCGTTGGAAAGCCCATAAAAAAAATCTCTTTTCCAAAAGGAGCCCTGGTTACCGGTATAATCCGCAACGATAATGTCATTATCCCCAATGGTGAAAGCATTATTGAACCAGATGACAGGATCATCATTTTCGCAAGAAGACAGGCCATCCCCAAGATCGAAAAAATCCTTGCAGTAAAACTGGAGTATTTTTAGATGCGGTGGCACTTCATTCTGAGTATTATCGGAATATTAATCTTTTTTTTGGGGCTATGTATGTTATTTCCCCTTTTTTTTGGTCTTTATTACAAGGATCAAAGTGTTATTCCGCTGTTGAAATCCATGGGGATAAGCATCGCTGCCGGATTATCACTAATTATTTGTTTCAGGAATGCAAAGGTAGATTATATCAGTCATCGTGAAGGAATGGCAATCGTAACCATCGGATGGACCGCGATAGGCTTGTTCGGGGCAATTCCGTTTTATCTGGGAGCTGAATTCGGTACTTTCGTTGACGCGTTCTTTGAATCTGTTTCCGGATTTACTACTACCGGATCGTCGATCTTAACGAATATAGAGGCTGTATCAAAAGGACTTCTTTTCTGGCGAAGCTTTATCCAGTGGCTTGGCGGAATGGGCATCATCGTCTTATCCGTGGCAATTCTGCCTTTCTTAGGTGTTGGCGGTATGCAGCTGTACAAGGCAGAAGTTCCCAGCCCTGTTCCTGATAAGCTCAAACCTCGTATCAGAGATACGGCCATGGTCCTCTGGAAAGTTTATGCTCTCATTTCTCTGGCAGAGGTCATACTTCTCATTATAGGAGGAATGGATCTTTATGATGCATTGTGTCACACCTTCACTACAATGCCTACCGGCGGATTCTCAACCAAAAATACTTCCATCGCCCATTTTGACAGTATCTATTTTGATACGGTAATCATCTTCTTTATGTTATTAGCCGGCATTAATTTTTCTCTTCATTATCAGTTCCTGAGGGGAAAGCCGCTTGCATTCTGGCGGGATCCAGAGTGCCGTTTTTTTCTCGGCGCTGTCCTTGTGTTGACTGTTGTTGTTACTATTAATGTCTACGGATCGGTATACGAAACAATTGGCCGGGCAATCCGCTTTGGTGCTTTCCAGGTGGTTTCCATTGTTACCACCACAGGCTATGTCACGGCCGATTACGAATTGTGGCCTGCCATGTCCCAACTTGTACTGTTGTTATGTATGTTTTTAGGGGGATCAGCAGGCTCCACCGGCGGAGGGATGAAATGCCTCCGTGTTATGCTTTATCTTAAATATTGTTATAAAGAGCTGTTTTCCTTAATCCATCCTCATGCAGTCAAGCATATCAAAATCGGAGGCCAGTCAGTTTCAGAGGATGTTATGCGGAGTGTACTCGGGTTTATGGGCCTATATATAGGTCTGTTTGTTTTCTCTTCTGTGCTGATTGCAAGCATGGGAGTCGATCTTATCACATCAGTTTCTTCAGTTGCAGCCACCATTGGGAATATAGGACCCGGTCTGGGCATGGTTGGCCCTGTGGACAATTATGCCCAGATGCCCTATCTGGGCAAATGGGTGCTTATTTGGTGCATGCTTCTGGGAAGGCTTGAAATATATACGGTGATCATCCTTCTCGTACCGGAATTCTGGCGAAAATAACAAAGAAAATCACACGGTGATTTTATTTGTTATTGACAATTATAGAAAATATAGTTAATTGTTTAGATTTTTTAAGGGCCGTTAACTCAGTTGGAAGAGTATCTGCCTTTTAAGCAGAGAGTCGCTGGTTCGAGCCCAGCACGGCCCACCAAATAAAAATTTGACCCACGTCCCCATCGTCTAGCCTGGTCCAGGACATCCCGCTTTTAAAGCGGGACAGCAAGGATTCAGCAGTATCAGGGAATGACATGGTGGCAGATGGGCGCAATAAGATAATAAATCGTTACTTTTGAACCAAGCGGATAGTAACCGCTGCAATTAAGCGCTGGGTATGGCGCATAAAAAATTTTTTTCCGTCCCCATCGTCTAGCCTGGTCCAGGACACCGGCCTTTCACGCCGGCAGCAGGGGTTCAAATCCCCTTGGGGACGCCAGTAAATACAGGAGTTTACGTTAACTTTCTTTAAAATATATCCCCCGGATACAAAATCCGGATACAAAATATCTTCAGAGCTACCCTTCTGAAGGTATTTTTTTTGGATACTGAATAATCTCTGCCGGGCCTTTAAGCCCTTCTTCAAGAGCCTTCCTTGTATGCTCCAGCCCTAAAGATTTCAAATATCGGTTTGTGGTAGTTGGGTTTTTGTGTCTCAAGATCGCCTGAATAACCGATACATCAGACCCTTTGTGATACAAAATGGTTGCAGTCAAGTGTCTGATAGCGTGAAAACCAAAAGACTCAACTTTAGCTTTTTCACAAAGACGACCCATAAAATGCTGT
>DAOVAE010000082.1 GCA_030671225.1 Desulfobacteraceae bacterium | reverse complement strand
TCGTACATTTTGATATTGCCTTCTTTGATCTGGTCTATTTGATCTTTCTTTTTTTGAAAAATTTCTTCTGCCTCAGCAGGGTGTTTTACTACGTGGGGTGTAATAAATATAAAAAGGTTGGTCTTATCAGCGGCACGTGATGTTGACTTGAACAGGAAGTTGAGTAAGGGGATGTCTCCCAGACAGGGGACCTTGAATTCTGTTGTAGTAAAGCTGTCATCGATTAATCCGCCGATGACCAACGTACTTTTATCTTTTACAATCACGGTGGTTTCGATGGTGCGCTTTAAGGTTGTCGGACGGTCATCTATAGTACTTGCCAGTTCGTCCAGTTTGGTCGATTCCTCGAAAATATAGAGTCGCACCAGCCGATCCTTGCTGATTTGAGGGGTAATCTTTAACGTTATGCCAACGTCTCTATATTCAAAATAACTGAAATCTCCCCCTGCGTCCGAAGTTTCTGCTCTGGTTTGATAAGGGACATTTTTCCCAACCGTGATGGTTGCCTCTTCATTGTCTGTGGTTAGGATCTGGGGGGTCGAAAGAATATGAACATCTTTGTCCTTTTTAAAAGCCCTCACAACTGCACCAAGGTTGGGAAAGGTAATACCGGCAATGGTAACCGCTTCGGTGAATATGCCCATGGAAAAACCTTGCTCGGGCAATGTTAGAGGAGATGGCAAAACACCGCCTGTTGTCCTAAATGAACCGCCAAAGGCCGTTTCTTTGCCGTCTATTGAGGTTTTGCCTCCCGCTATCCATTCAACGCCGAGATTAAAGTCCTTTTCCACATTAACTTCCATGATAAGGCTCTCAATATAAACCATGGATCTGGGTATATCCAGTTTGTTAATGATCTCTTCAAGAACCAGGTAGTCCTCCTTGCCTGCCATGATAATCAGACTGTTGGTGGCTTTATCTGCGGCTATTTTGACTTTTTCCGAAACAAACGGGGTTTTTCTCCCTTCCGGTGCCCCTCCCTTTTTTGTCGGCAGTTCCTGGAGAACCTTGGCCAGGTCCTCGGCATTGGCATTTTCAAGATAATAAACGCGGATCTTCCCTTTTCCTCGCGGGGTTTCTCTGTCAAGCAGTGTTATTAGTCTTTTAATCCTTGTAGTTTCAACCTCGCTGGCTAGCATAATAATAGTGTTGGTACGCTCATCGGCCACGAATCTGACTGCTGCGACTGAATCTTGTGCTTTGGGTTTTCTTTTTGCCTTGAAAACAGAATCCAGAATTTTAATAAATTTTGTGGAATCAGCATATTCCAGAGGAATCACAGAGATCTCTTGACCCATGCCGGTAACATCAATTGCACTCAGGATGCGAAGCAAACGCTTTATGTTTGAATATATGTCTGTTACTATCAGCATGTTCGTCGGTGGATAGGCCAGGACCACGCTGCTTTTAGAAATCAACGGAGCAAAAAGTTTTTTTATTTCAGTAGAATTTGCGAATTTCAATGGTATCAGTTGAGTGACAACCCTATCTGCCGGTGAAGCGGCCTCTTCTTTTAAACGTGTTTCAATATTTTTTGACCGTGCATCGGGAGATGGAACAATTTTAATAATTTGTCCGGCTTTTACCGTAGTATATCCGTGGACTTCCAGAACAGATTCAAAAACCTTGTAAGCCTCTTTAACGGAAATTCTGGCAGGAGAAATTATAGTAACCTTTCCTTTTACCCGTTGATCTATAACAAAATTCTTTGCAGTCAGTTCACTGATAAATTTAATAAAAACAGCAATATCAACGTTATTGAAATCTATGGAGATGAATCGTTCCGATTCACTGTTTACTCTTGAGGCCTGGTTGCCTTTTGAAGACTTTCCGGTTTGCCCCGGAGCTTTAGCTATTGCATCTGTCGACAGGTGCACGGTCAACATCAGTGCAAGTAAGGCAAATACATATCTGATAGAGACCTTTGCAAAACGTTCATTTTTGTTCAAGGCCAAGAAAGGGCGATCCGCCACCGAACTTTGGCGGATTAACCACAGGAATACATTGAGTATTCTGAGGATTAAAATTTGAGCCTGACGCCGGAATTGGGCAAAAGGGGGCGTTTTGCAAAGGTCTCTGATAGGTTTTGAACTGTTGTGGTATAATTCCATTTATCGCCGGTTATTAGTTTTTTTTTAATATTTTAGCTCTTTGAAACAAATTGATTTCAAACGAGCTTCAGGTATGATTAAATTGTCAGTAAAAATTTAATTATACCTGAAGCGGTAATATTTTCAAAAAGCCAAAGTGTTACGTTTTTTTAATGATTTAAACCAAATATGTTATCATACATTTATCACTTATTCAATATTATAATTTATTGTTTTCAGCCGGCCCCTTCGTTTTATCTGAATCTGCAAGCTGGAAGATGACTGCAGGTTTTGATATAATTTGAGGACGTCGTCCACGGATTCTATATTTTTTCCATTGGCTCCGGTAATGATATCCCCGCTTTTTATTCCCATATTATAAAAGATAGATTTAGGTCTGATCCCTGTTAATCGGAGGCCGTCAGGTTCTCCGTTTGTAAAATGGGGCCGTATTCTTATCTGCTTCATTAGATTGTTTACGTCTTTAACCGCTGTTTCTATCTGGGAACGTTTTAGGGTTATGTTCTGTGAAGCTGCCATATCTGGACTTTTTGAAGAAATGCTTGCTTTTTTACTGGAGGAGACCTCCTCAATCCCTAATATTTCATCTTTGCCGTCGACACGTAATACAACTTTTTCTCTTAAAATCATTCTAAGCGTTGCGTTTTGGATGGTATCTCCGATTCTATAAAGATCCTGGCGCCTTCCTGTAATATCTGCTATGACGGCATAGGCTTCTTTTTTATCCCCGGAGACTGTTCCCAACAGTTTCAATTTGAGATCTGTGGGTTTAAGGGTTTCAACATCGAGTTTTTCAGGCTGCCGCCCGGTTCCTTTTTTCGTGTTGAAAAGATTACGATCAATGATAGCCCTATAATAAGACATTGGGTGAATGGTTGTATCTTCAGGAGAGACTACACGTCTGGTTGTAGCCTTTGGGGAACTGGCATGATCAAGGCTAGCTGTTGCAACCTTATAAAACGCTTTTACGCAAAAATAAACAGCAGCCACTATGAATAAAATATTTAGTGCGGTAAAGTATCTTTTCATAATTAAAGGACTAAAGACGTTAATTCAAAAAAAAACGAGGTTTGTCTATCGTGCCGTAAACCCTTATACGGACACCGTCTTTATCAAATATTTTTTTCGGTAATAGATTTGCCGGAAGATCTTTTCCCAGCTTTTCAATAAATGTCGGGTGCGGCTTAATCGTTCCTGAAAGTTTTAAATAACTTTGTCCGGGATTGTTCTTCAAAGTAACAGTTCCGGAAATGCTGCCGTCCATCTGGTCTCCCTTTATGATGCATCTTTTGATTTGAATTTTTCGATTTTTCATCACCAGGTCGGCTGCAATTTTGCTGAAAGGAACACTTCTCAGTTTGAAAACAGGGGTTAAAAGTTCTAATTCACCGTCTGAAATGATAAGTTCGGCTTTTAAATTATCTCCGGATTCGTTTTCGTTCCGATATGTAAATTTTCCGTCAAGCACCCCCGATATATTACGGCCTGTAAAATCTTTTACGGCAGATATTTCTTTTATCTGCATGCCGGAAAGTTTCCCTTCAATCATAACCTTAGGCCTGTTTTTAGTGAACTCTCCTTTGCCTTCTAAAATGCCTGTATATGCTCTGCCTTTGAAAAAAAAATTGACCTTTGAACGAAAAAGCGACAAAAGCCCGGGAGCTATCTTTATCTGCTCTGACCTGAATAAAAGATCATGCATGTAAAAATTTACATTGTATAACCTCAAACCCGGAGGGAAAGCAGGCTTTACATGATCAATCGCAATATTAATGCCGGGATAGGTCTTGTTCAGATTAAACGTTATGTAATTTTTTACTTTTTCTGACGGGAACAGATAGTAAATGAAAAATGCCGTTACCGCTATGACAAATAGGGAATACGGCAGCCATTTCCTTGTATTATTCATAATTGTTTTTCAGCCGTTTCAACCTGCAGAACAGCATCGATAAAGCCCTCTTGTTTGCCTGTCTTTGAAATTGAAAGCCTTTTTATGTTCACCATGTTTTTTGATGTTTCTACCATATGAAGGTAAGAGGTCAACTGTTTCAGCGTTAATCCCTGGAGCTTCATTTCCACCTGAGAGATTTTAAAAGGACTGTTTTTCTGAACCGATGTTGAGGGCTTCATATATATTACATGGTTTTTTATTCCCGATTTTCCTGTAAGTTTGTCGAGAAAGGAAAATAGTGTAAAACCCTTTTCCCTTTTTTCAAAACGCAACTTTGATAATTCAGTCCTCTTTTTAATCGTATTGTACTCTGATTTAAGGGCTGTCATCTCTTCAAGCATATCTGTTTTAGCCTGGAGGACTCTTTTAAGGCCTTTCCTTTTGTCGAAAGATGGAAAAATGATAAATTGAACTAAGACAAACAGGCAGATAGCACCTGATAGAGCATATAATGAGTATTTTTCACGTCTGGTCAGTTTTCTTGCCATTTATACCATCTGCTGCTGGTTTCAGATAATCCGGTTTTTAAGCGGGTGTGCGGTTATAAATTTACTTTTAGCTTAAAACGCACCCGATTGTCGGATTTGTCGATATTGGCGGAACTGATAATGATTTTATTAAAAAGATCGGACTTTTCCAACCGATTCTTGATGTTGTCCACAGAATTGAAAGTGTCTGTGTTTCCGGAAATCACTATGCTCTCCACTCCTATAACAAGTCTTGTAAGATTAACATCTATATTTTTTGGTATAAGCTTACTGATATTATTCAGAATATCGATTGTACTGATGTTTTTTTCGGTTTGTCCCGTTAATAAGGCATTTTTTCTCGCCTCTTGTATTTTTATCCGCATCTGATGAAGCGGATCGACAATTTTTTTTACCTCCGGGAATGTGGAAGTAAAAACACCGGTTATCTGATTGTTCAGACCGGCCAGCTTTTTTCCCATAAAATACGAATCAAGAGCCACGTTGAAAAAAACTGCCGCCAGAACCAGGCCGGCAAGAATTCCGGTTTTAATCAAACTTTTCTTATGCTCCTCCCAGAATTTTTTTGCGGCAAAAGGACCTTTGCGAAAATTCAAACCATTCCGACCTTCAATTTCCATAAGCGCAAGTGAAAAGGCATTGTCCATCTGGTGGGAATTCCATAATTGTGATGTGGTGTGCTCTTTTATAATGTCTGTATCGCGCACAAGATCCATCCGTTGGACCGAAAATCCAAGGATCTGTTCCATATCCTGATCAAAACCAGAATCATCAAGGCCACACCCGGTGATAAATATACCGTCTGGTTTAAAATCCAAACCGATAATCTCTTCCAATGCAGAAAGCGTGCGCCGAATGTTGGTGCAAAGTGATTCCATTTTGGATGAACGATCATCTGAACGTATCGAAAAAGAACGTATCAGACAAACGCTCCCGGCCAAAATAGCAAACAGGGTGCTTTTGCTATTATCTATATCGACTAACAGCCAGTTTTCACGTATATTTACAAGACCGGCCGCACATAGCGCTGCAGGATAACCTCCAACTGTAATAATTTCAGGCTCAATATTAAACGCAGCAAGTGTTTCTAGGTATGTCTGTAGTCTCGACTTTTCTACAGCCGCTGAAATTAGGTTGTTACGACTGGTATTATCGGGCAGTTCTAAGACATAAAAATCTATTATCAGGTCATCCACCGGAAACGGGAGGGTCGGTTCGAGCTCATAAGGAAGGATTTTTTTAATTTTTTTTCGTCCTTTAAACGGAACTTGAATGTTTCTGTAAGATATCTCGTTAGCGGGAAAGGAGGCCACACATATAGAACCGGATATATCAATTTTTTCTACAACAGTTTCAAGGGATACGGCTAAACCGCTTTCACTATCTA
>DAOVAE010000021.1 GCA_030671225.1 Desulfobacteraceae bacterium | reverse complement strand
TATTGCTTCTGAAATAACGGCATCATCGGCTTCAGACATATATGTGATAATAGACTTGCGATGCTCAGGCGGAGTTGAAATTACACTGATGTCACGTATCCCCGTCAAGGACATATGAAGCGTTCGTGGTATCGGAGTAGCCGTTAAAGCCAGAACATCCAGCGTGCTTCTTATTTTTTTCAGCTTCTCCTTCTGTTTGACGCCGAAACGCTGCTCTTCATCAAGCACCAAAAATCCCAGGTCTTTAATAACCACATCTTTCTGAAGCAGCCTATGAGTTCCAATAACAATATCTATTTTGCCGGCTTTAAGATCACCGACAATCTTACGCTGCTCCCGTAAAGAACGAAATCTACTTAAACACGCAACATTAATCGGATAACGCTCAAAACGGCTGGAAAACGTTGCAAAATGCTGTTCTGCAAGCACCGTGGTTGGAACAAGCACGGCAACCTGTTTGCCGTTACTAACGGCCATAAGCGACGCACGCAGGGCAACCTCAGTCTTGCCGTATCCCACATCACCACATACCAGTCTGTCCATTGGAATCGGTGCTCCCATATCATTCAGCACATCTTGGATGGCGCTGATCTGGTCTGCTGTCTCCTCATACGGAAAGCCGGCTTCAAAATCCTGAAAATCACTGTCGACCTCTTTGAAAGCATAACCTTTCTTAATCTTACGTTCGGCATAGAGTTTAAGAAGCTCTCCGGCTATTTTCTCCGCCGACCTTTTAGCTTTGGCTTTAACCCGTTCCCATGATTTGCCTCCCATCTTGTCAAGAGTAGGTTCGATTCCATCCACTCCCATATATTTCTGAATCATGTTCATGCGATCGACAGGAAGATAGAGCTTATCATTATCTTTATAGATAATCAGCAGAAAATCATTGCTCGACCCGTTCAGTTTCAGTTTAACCAGCCCTTCATATCGTCCTATGCCGTGGTCAACGTGAACGACAAGATCCCCCTTTTTTAAATCTTCGAATGCAAGGAGTTCGGTTCGAACTTTTTGTATCGGTTTTATTCTACTTCGATGTTTAGACCCGAATATTTCATAATCCGTAATGACGGCCAGAGATTCATCAAGCCAGACAAACCCGGAGGAAACCTGGCCTGTGCATATATATACTTGGTCTTGGCCTTGTTTAACATCAGGGAAACAGTCAATAAATCTTAGATGAATACCATATGGGGCCAAGAGCGATTTCAGACTGTCGACCTGTGCTCTGGTATTGCAAACGATAAGTGTGAAACATCCGGATTCTTTTTGATCATTGATCCAGTTTGCGAGTGGCGAAAAAAGAGCCTTTTCCCGACGGCGCTTAAGTTCCAGGCTAATAGCCATGTTGTCCTTAACGGAAAAATGAAATTCCCGGGAGGCTTGCTCGTTATCAAAGTAGCCTTTTGACACGGAAAGCTTTTTAAAGGTAAGTAGCTTTTTATGCTTCAAGATCTCTTTGGCCTTTGACCATTTTAGATAAAGTCTATCAGGTTCAACACAGAGTCTGGTTTCATTACACGCAGCGACAAAGCAATCTGATGCCTGCTGTCGCGATTGTTCTGCAGCCTTTTCCAGTTCAATCGGTTCTGTCAAAATAAAAAGTGCCTCGTCCGGTACATAGTCAAAGAAAGTATCAAGGTCAGGATAAATCAGTGGAATCAGGCTTTCCATCCCCGGAAATACACGCTCCTGCTTAACGCGATCAATCAGGCTTCTGACCTCGGTTACAGAAATATCTAACCTGGATGCCTGCTCCCTTACCCGGCCTATGATATGATCAATGCGATCCATTTTTAAAATAGCCTCCCGGGCCGGAAGTATAACTGCTTCTCGAATATTTTTTATTGTCCGCTGGTTTGCAGCCGAAAACAACCTTAAGGATTCTACAGTATCTCCGAACAATTCGATTCTAAGCGGATTTGAATAAAGTGGTGAAAAAACGTCCAGAATGCCGCCCCTTATACAAAAATCTCCAGGTTCCTCAACCATTACTGATCGAACATAACCGCCGGAAACCAGTTTCTCGACCAATAGATCCCGATCGATCTCTTCATCCGTCATAATAAGTTCGGCATAATCACATATTTCCTGTTTGGGGATGATTTTTTGCAGCAACGCGACTACTGTTGTAACCACAATTTGTGGAATCTCACCCACTATCAGACGGTAAAGCGATCTGATCCGTTTGGCTGCTGTTTCGTTGTGGTAGGAAAGATACTTAAAAGGTAATATATTGTAAGGCGGGAAATAAACAATGGGGGGGATGAGTTTTCCTGAAAAAAACCTCAGATCCTCCAAATACCTTTCCGCATCTTTTGTTGAAGGGACTATCACCACAACAGTTGCCCTGTGTTCCATGTATAACCTGGAAATAAAATATGCCTGTTCAGATCCTGACAGCCCTATACAATCAACGCAATAATCCCTGGCGGGAATTGTATCAATCAAGGGCCGAAGCGATATTTTTTCTTGATTTTGATGCATAAACAAAGTAGTTATCTTTTTGCTGTGCCGGCGTAGCTCAGTTGGTAGAGCAGCTGATTCGTAATCAGCAGGTAGGCGGTTCGAATCCGCCCGTCGGCTCCACGGTTTTTATAAGGGTTTCGAGACCTTTGAAAAACGATCTCTTTTGTCTCCGCCAAAGAACTCTGGCGGATCAGGCTCAAATTTTAATCCTCAAAATGCTCAATGTATTCCCGCCTGCCCCGTAGCTCCGGCAGATGGTACCGGGGTAGATCCGGCAGATGGCACTGGGGTAGTCCGGGAGATCGTACTGGGCAGGCAAAATTGAACATTTTTCAAAGGTCTCGTTTCCATCCTTGGAATTGTCTAATCAAAGCAAACATATTTTTGCAAATCGCTATAACCTAATTAAGACCATTGTGCAACCAGCGTTTGGATCTATCTAAACGACGATTTGAATCTAAATAAGAAAAGGAGTGATCATGGCTTACAAGATAGGATTCGCAGGAACTGACGGAAGGACACTTCTTAGCGCTTTGGTTACTTCAACGGCAACAAGTGAAAACTATCAGGATGATTTTCAGGGAGTGGTAATTAGAGGAATGCCGGCCATGCCGCCGTTTGTGATGAAGATGCAATGGCCGGTGGAATTTATTCCCACAGCAGATAATTCCAAAAAGGCGTATGCCGCTGCTATTATTGACGCCCTTAAAAACGGTTCAATCGACTGTGTTGTTCCGATGCCTGAAGATTTATTACTTGATGGTTTGGTTGATGAATTAGAAGAGGCCGGTCTTATCGATCGTATTATTGGATTCACTCGCAAAAGTTCATTTATTGAAGGCGACAAGATAGCCTGCAAACGTTTTTGTCATGAATATAATATTCCTGTTGCAGATAAATGGTATGAAGTAGATGCCGGAAATTATGAAGAAGTTTTGAGTACTTGCCTGGTTTTATTAGACTTATATGGCGGAGCTGTTCTGAAGTATCCTTATAGTGCAGGTGGAAAGGGCTCACGTATAATCTTAAATTCATGGGAGATAAAAGAAGTATATGACACATTGATAAAAAATTATGGTAAGAGCTATAAACGATTGTTCGGGAAAAAATCAGAATGGCCGCTCCTGATAGAATCTAGAATGTCCGGGGTTGAAATTTCTTTTATTTTTTTTATTGATAAAAACGGTCATTTTCAAATTCTGCCCACATCAATGGACTATCCGGAGCGGTTTCCAGGACCAGCGAGCAAAAACAATCCGATTACCGGTGGTATGGGAAGCATCTCGCCCCATCCTATGGAAACCTCCCAATTGATCAAAATGGCAGCGGAAGATATTGCTCAACCTTTGATAAATGCATTAAAAGAAAAAAATATGCTGCGACCTTGCATGGTGTATCCCGGATGTTTCATGTCTTTTGACAACAACATGTCTCCAACAAGGATAAGAGTATGCGAGATCAATATTCGTCCTCCGGAGCCTGAATGGCAGCCGATTATTCGCAGAACAAGGAACCTGGGGGCGTTGATTAAAGCTACAATTGAAGGGAATCTGGACCAAGTAACCCCGGAAGTAAGGTCTGACCAGATATCCATCTGCATCGCCCTGGTTACCGGGTCAGGCGGCCCTCAAGGCCAAAAAGGATATCCTTGGTCCTGTACCAAAGGAGAGACAGTCGATATCGACTTTGGCTATCTGAAGAAAAAAAAGATCCAGGTTATTCCGTCTGCCATGACATATTCAGCTGAAGAAGAGATTTTTAAATCAGACGGCAGCCGGGTGGTATATTGTAATGTTAATGCAACCGTTAAGCCTGGAGAAAGTAGAGCAAAAGCAGCAGAACGTCTTCGCAATAAAGTATTGACAGCTTTTGAAAATGGTAAAATCAGAGTAATTCCCCGTGAAAATCCAGAAGGAAACCGGTTGGATGTACGAAGGGATATTGGCAATCATTTCGATATAGCTGAAGAATTACTTCCAACAAAAATGTAAAAAAATTTTCATCAATCATCTTGACATACATATCCGTTTTAGCATACCGATATAAGCAATATAGACTGAAAGTTTTAAATTGTTTTGAATGGAGAAATCTGAATGAATGACCCCGACGACGAAAAGTTGAAAGTTGAAATTGATGAGATTATGATGAACATCAATAACGTAATGAAAAAAATCGAAAATCTTGATCCGGATACAAGTAATGAATCAAAACAAAATGAGGACTGACGTTCGTTAATGTAATATTAAATTTAATACGGATAAAAACAGAAAACATTACTTTAGGAGGCGCCATGGCATTAACTAAGAATGATGTTGTCACGAGTGTACACAAACTTGGCTTTACAAAGAAGAAATCTGTGGAGATCATCGAAGCTTTATTGGAAATTATCAAAAGTACGCTGGAAAATGGTGAAGATGTCCTTATTTCCGGATTCGGTAAATTTTGTGTAAAGCAAAAGGAAAAACGGAGGGGGCGAAACCCTGCCACCGGTGCCGACCTGATACTCAAGGAACGAAAAGTTGTCACATTCAAATGTTCCGGAAAGCTAAGGGATAAAATCAACGGCAAAATATAATTTAATTCCTTTTGCCCTGTTGTAAGTATTTTTTATACTTGAGGCCTTTGAAAAATATTTTCCGCTTTTAGCGGGATTCAAGGTCAAGGAAGGGTTGGCTTAAAGTTTAGCTTCCGGAATACATACCGATCAAGATCTAAACGGAATAAAATCTGTATGCATGAATTCATCAAGCAGGAAGAGAAAAATATTCTCAAAGGTGTAGCGAAACCACCCAAGGGAGCACTTGGGGAAATATTGGCAGAATTTGATCCTGAAATAATTATCGCCCACCCTACCTTTCATTGCGAGGATAATATCGGCAGTCTGGTATACCGGGACTTGGAAGGAGCCAGGAAGGTTTTTAACGGCAATCGAGTGGCTCTTATAATAGCAGACGGCACCTATAACGACAAGAGCAACGACACTTCCAATATTGAAGCTGCAATAGAAGGTGCAAAAAAGGCTCTGGATGGTTTTAATGAGGAAGAAAGAAAAAATGTGCTGGTTTATGCCGGTCCCCATGAAGGGTACGACAGCGCCCATTTTTCGCCGGGCAAAGGCAATGCTTTCAAAATGATCTTTGAAGAAATGGAACCCACCAAAGCAAAGGCCATCCTTCTGCTTGACGGTGATTTGCGTAATGATATGACTCCGTGGCAACGCGTTTACAAAAAAGTGATTGAACATCATGAAAAACATCACCCCAACAAAGACTTTTTTGTGACAGCTCGCTACGCGCGCCACATTGTTGATGCTTCCCTTACACGTAATGTGGTTGGGCCGCTAACTACACTTATGGGAAGTTACGTGCCCGGAGGTATTTCCGGAGACATTATGCTAAGTGCCGGTGCTGTGGCTAAAGAGCGCATTGCAAACTGGAATGACGCCCGTCGAAATTACGGCACGGATATCGCCACAACGTTTGATAATATCGCCGACCCCAATACCCGGATTTATGAAGTTTACTTGGGTGCCAAACTACATGACGTTACTGATGATGCCAAACTCAGCATCATGCCTGGACAGGTAATAGGTGCAGCTCTTGAAAGAATCATTTATTATGAGGATTTCGATAGCAGAATCACCCATCGGCTCGAAAATGATATCCCTTTGGAGGAAATCGTTGTCTGGAATTACGATCAGACAAACATTGATTTTATTAATCCGGGAACCACGAATGTGTTTAATATTGATGTAAAGAGAGAAGCCCTGGCTACTAAGCTTGATGATTTCAAGGGTGATATAGAGAAGGTCCTCCGGCCTTCTTCCTATGAGGAAATTATCAACAATCACAAAATCCTGATGGATTCAATAAACGCAAAGAGTGAAAAAATTGTTCTGATGTCTATCTCGCAAGAGCGCTGGATAGATCTTTTATGTGAAGTGATGGGTTACGTGATGGTAACCAAGGATATCGAAAGTAGCAAAAAGGCGCTGAATTATCTGTATACAGCAGCTTTTGTCGAATTTTGCGCAGAAAAGCTTCAAGAGCTGGGGTATACAACGCTTTCTGCGGTACGCAGGATACAGGAGAGCCTGGGGTTGGGCGACAGCAACGCCAAAGCTTTTTATTCAGAAAATGTGGATAAGGTAGTAAAAAACCTCGCCTTGAATTTCTACCGAGGTCGATCCCGGATCATAGATAGAATGAGAGAATTAAACTAAAATATTGTAGGTCTTGATTTTGCTTAACAAGGAAGGATGACTTATTTCAAGAATCCTGGCGGCTTGCGTGCGGTTGCCGTCTGTTGCCTTAAGCGCTCTGGTAATGATCTTTTTTTCCAGAATTTTCCGGGCGACCTTCAGGGAATATCCTCCGAACAAGTCGTCCATCCTTTCTGTATCTGATTCAGCCCCAAGTTCAGGCGGAAAGTTTTCCGGCAGGAGAATCGCATCTTCTGCAAGCACAACAGCCCTTTCGATTATATTTTCCAGTTCCCTGACATTCCCCGGCCAACTGTGTTTGAGCAGAAGGGACATGGCAGCTGGTGTTATCCCCTTTATTTCCTTTTCCAGTCTTATATTAAAGCGATCAATAAAATGTTGACATAAAATAGGTATGTCTTCAGGCCGGTCTCTAAGTGGAGGCAGCTTGATCGGTAATACATTCAGCCTGAAAAACAAATCTTCGCGAAAGGTTCCCTTGCTGACCTCATCTTCAAGATGTTTTGCGGTTGCAGCGATTACACGAACATCTATTTTCTTTGTTTTCGAGTCACCTACCGCTCTGATTTCATTATCCTGTAACACTCGCAGAAGTTTTACCTGCAAAGGCAGCGTTAACTCACCGATTTCGTCGAGGAAAATTGTTCCACCGTCTGCTTCTTCAAAAAGTCCTTTTCTATCTCTATCCGCACCGGTAAAAGCACCCTTCTTATACCCAAAAAGCTCGCTTTCAAGCAAATTTTCAGGTATACCGCCACAGTTGATGGGAACCAGAGTCTTTTTGGCTCTTTGCCCTGCGAAATGGATACCTCTTGCTATCAGTTCTTTCCCGGTTCCGCTGTCACCAGAGATCAATACCGTGGTATTGTATTGGGCCACTTTCTCGGCCAACTTGAATACAGAGTTCATGGTCTTGCTTTTGGACACCATCTTTCCAAAATAATAATTTTCTTGAATTTTTCGAATCCGTTCTTTCAACCAACGATTCTCTCTTTTTAAACTTTCCCGTTCTTCCGCCTTTTTTAGGGTAAGGAGAACCTCATCGGATTTAAACGGTTTCGATATAAAATCATATGCTCCCTTTTTCATGGCTTCAACAGCCGTTTCGATGCTGCCATATGCTGACATCATAATTACAGTGGAGGCCCATAGCTTGTCCCGGGCGGTTTCAAAAAATTCCATCCCATCCATATTGGGCATCTTAAGATCACAGAGGATAAAATCGTATAATGTTTGATCAACCATCTCCAAAGCATCCGTGCCATCAGACGCTGTATCGACACGGTAGCCTGATTTATTTAGTAAAGATGATAGCATGTGACGCATATTCTCTTCATCATCTATAATCAGGAGACGTTTTTTAGGAGGCTTATTATCCTTTATGGTCTTATTATCCATCAATTCATTCCTTCGGCATTCATGGGCAGGGATATGGTTATTGTTGTGCCTTTGCCTTCTTCACTGGTTGCTTCGATTTTTCCGCCGATTCCTTCGATAATCATGAAACAGACTGAAAGACCGAGACCGGTTCCCTTTCCAGGCTCTTTGGTTGTATAAAACGGATCAAAAATATTTTCAAGATTCTCTTGGGCAATCCCGGGGCCATTATCAATATAGTTTATTTCCAACATGTTCAGATGATCTTTCGATTCATCTTGGGTGATTGGTACGACTTTGCTATTTATCGATATTCTTCCGTTGACCTGCTTCCCAACAGATAAAATAGCGTCTGTGGCATTAATTAACAAATTCAAAAAGACCTGACGTAATTGATTGGGATCAGCGATTACGATATCTCTCTCCGCCTTAAGATCGAGCTGTAAATCAATGTCAGAAATTAAAGGCTGAAACAAAAAAGCATCAATAGTATCTTCGATTACTGAGTGCACTGAGACAGGTTTTAAACCTTCGCTCGATAACCTCGAAACATCAAGTAGTTGCCTGATGATGGTATTGATTCTATTTATTTCATTTTCTGTACGAAGAATAAATTCTTTTCTGTCATCATCTGAAATATCATTCTGTTTGAGCAACTCAAGATAACCGACAACAATACCGATAGGATTACCGATTTCATGGGCAATCCCTGAAGATAATCTCCCGACAGATGCCAATTTTTCCGCTCGGATAATGTCTTTTTGAGCCTGTTTTAAATCAAGATTGGCTTTCTCAAGGGACTTCACCGCTGTCTGTAATTTTTCTTTATCGGCTGCAATGTGTTTCAACATGCGGTTTAAAGCCTTGGACAATTTATTGAATTCATTGTCCCCTTTTTCATAAAGAAAGAATGCCTCATCATCTTCTCGGTATTCTTCTGCTCTATTTACCAATCTCTGCAAAGGTTTCACGGTAAGTCTGGACAACCAGTAAAGACCGACAAGAGTAAAAACAACAGCATTTATGAAGATATATGCCAATAATATATATTGTGTCCGTCTTAAAATCTCGTAGATTCCTTCAAGGGGCAAAACAATGCCGGCCCCTGCAATAGCACTTCCCTCTCTGAGGAGGGGCGCTGATATGATCAAATTCTTGTTTTGCTTCCAGTAAACACCCCAAGTTGAACCGAAATATCGGGTGCTCTTCTCTCCTGATTGAATTGTTTGTCTGGTAAGTGTCTCAAGCTCATCTTGCAAGGTACAACTTTCCCCGTCATAAAATACACGATTATTATTTGCGTCAATAACCATGGCGCAAGAAATTCCTGCATCCTTTAACATCCTGCCAAAGTCATCCTGAAAATCTGAAGGCGCTTTAATATTCTCCGGTTCAGAAAAAATCATTCTATTCGCTTCGATACCTGATATAAAAGTATATCCTCTTGATATTTCAGATCTAAGAAGGTCCCTTTGTGCTGTTATAATCATTACAAAATCTATTAAAATCATTGCCAGCACTAAAAGAACCGATAGATGAATAGCAATATTCGTTTTTAAGCCGCGAGGGAACACATCAAACCCTATAAACCAAAAGTTAAAATATTCAAGAAAAAATTATCACATTCCAAACATGAATGCAAATCCTCAGTGTTTGTTCAGCTTAATAGCATCCAAACCAAAAAACCCGGAACCAATATAATGATTCCGGGTTATGTAAGAAATTTTTCGGCGGCGTCCTACTCTCCCACTCAGCCTCCCAAGCAGTACCATCGGCGCAAAAAAGCTTAACTTCCGTGTTCGGGATGGAAACGGGTGTTTCCTCTTTGCTATTGCCACCGAAAAAATTTTAGCTTTCCGTATGATAACAATTTAAATATAAGCACATAAAGATGTTCAGAACGATTATGTAAATTATTTTATGGCCAAGCCTCACGACCTATTAGTACCAGTAAGCTAAATGCGTTGCCGCACTTACACACCTGGCCTATCAACCTTGTAGTCTTCAAGGGGTCTTCAGTTAAGTATGTTTCCATACTTAAGGGATATCTTATCTTGAGGTTGGCTTCCCGCTTAGATGCTTTCAGCGGTTATCCATTCCGAACTTAGCTACCCAGCAATGCCGCTGGCGCGACAACTGGAACACCATTGGTTCGTCCATTCCGGTCCTCTCGTACTAGGAACAGCTCCTCTCAAA
>DAOVAE010000062.1 GCA_030671225.1 Desulfobacteraceae bacterium | reverse complement strand
CGGCTTAATTTTTTCCAAAAGCTCTCCCTTGGCTTGCATGACCGCATCGAGGGAGCCCAATCCTTCAAGGTGTGCAGGGCCGATGTTTGTGATAACACCGATATCGGGCGAACAGATTTCGGCGAGCCTCTTTATTTCTCCTGGTCTGTTCATTCCTAGCTCCAATACGGCCCACCTGTGGTTAAAGCTAAGGTTCAGCAGGGTAAGGGGAAGCCCGATTAGGTTGTTTAAATTCCCGCTGGTAGATAAAGTGCTAAAGCGAGGGGAAATGACGCCTGCTGTCATCTTGCGGGTGCTGGTTTTACCGTTCGAACCGGTTATGGCAACAACCGCAACATTTGAACGTTTTCGGTTAAACGCGGCGAGGTCGCCCAACGCTTCGGTGGTGTCGTTTACAGTTATACAGACAATCCCATTTTTTATAGACTCCTTGCCGGGCAGTTTATCGGTCTTGGTTCTGTCTATCAGAAGTCCGCTTACGCCGTGTCCGATTACATCGCCTGTGAAACTGTGGCCGTCATGGACCTCTCCTTTAATTGCAACAAAGAGGTCATCCTCTGATATCTTGCGCGAATCGATGGATATACCTGAGAAAGAGTGTTTAAAATTTCCTAGTAAGAGTTCACCCCCGGTCGCCTCGATGATTTCAGCAATGGTCCAGGGAATTGGGTTGAAAGTTGCAGGTTGCGGGTTGCGGGTTGCGGGTTGCGAATTGCGAGTTACGGGTTCCGGACAGCCATGAGATCTGTATTCGGGACTTTGATCCCCTAACTTTGAAAGTGCTGTTTTTGCCTCTTCTCTGTCATCAAAGCTGATGGTATTGTTTCCTATTATCTGATACGTTTCATTCCCCTTGCCTGCAATCAGGACGATATCGCCCGGTCGGGACACTTTAATTGCAAGCTGTATGGCTGTTTTTCGGTCAGGTTCGACAACACACCCTTTTTTTTGGAAACCTGTTGTCAAATTCGATGGCATATAGGTGTTGGAGGTCGCTTTTTTAGTTCCATCAAGGATCTGATTAATGATTTTCATGGGTGGCTCTGTTCGGGGATTATCCGATGTGATAATGGAAAGGTCACAGAGCTTCCCTGCTATTTGACCCATTTGGGGCCGTTTAGCTTTATCTCGGTTGCCGCCACACCCGAAGATACAGATGATTCTGCCCGTGGCCGTAGATCTTAACGCGGACAGCACATTTTCAAGGGCATCTGGAGTATGGGCATAATCAACATATACAAACCGGTTGATATTATTTGGAATACGTTCAAGACGTCCCGGTACTGCGCAAACCGCTTCGATGCCGGTTTTGATGGAATTTAAAGGAAGGTCGAGCACAATACCTACACCTGTTGCACAGAGAATGTTTTCCAGGTTGTGTTGTCCCACAAGGGGCGATTTGAATTCAAAAGAGCCGGCCGGAGTAGAAATTTTGCCGGAAATACCGGTCATGTCATACTTTATACCCTGGGGCCATATACTGTTACTTTTCGAAAAGCCCGCTGAAAGTACGGACGGTTTCCCGATACTTGCTTCGAGCAGTTTGATAAGCTCTTTTCCTTTTTCATCATTGTGATTGATTACGGCCAAAATCCGACCGTTTCCTGATACTGAATCAGGAATTTGTGTAAAGAGTCTTTTTTTGCAGGACCAGTAGGAGTTCATATCTCCGTGATAATCCAGGTGGTCCTGAGTCAGGTTGGTAAAGATCAGAAGATCGAACCTGCAATTGTAAATCCTGTCAAGGTCGATGGCGTGGGAAGAAACTTCCATGACAACGTGAGTAATGCCGCTTTGCAGCATTTCCGCCAGGATCTTTTGCAGATCCAGAGATTCGGGTGTTGTTATGGGGTTTTGAAACGTTTTCCCGGAATATCGGTAATTTAATGTTCCAATAACACCGAGTTCGATGCCGGCTTCTAAAAGAAGACTCTCGATTAAAAATGCAGTGGTTGTTTTACCGTTGGTGCCGGTTATACCTATTAAAAACAGCTTTTTCGACGGGTTTGAGTAAAGCCTGCTCGATATTGCCGCAAGAGCCTTTCTGGTATTTTCAAACTCTATGATTATTGATTTTTTCTTTACAGGTTTCTGGGTAACAATTACTGAAGCGCCTCTTGCCAGTGCTTCATCAATAAAGTCATGACCATCTGCGGCAAGGCCTTTTATAGCAACAAACATTCCACCCGGTTTGACATCCTGCGCCCTGTAATGGACAGAGCCTATTTCAGGATCCGGCGAAAGTGAAAATTGCATGTCATACGGTGCATTGGGATCACTGTTTTTAATATCTGCGCTCTGTCTGGTACTTTCTATGTTGATCCCGTAAAAGCTTACAGGTATGACAGATTCTAATAAATTTGACAGTTTCATGTTTTTGTTTCGTCCTTTTACGAGACCTTTGCAAAATTGAACATTTTCAAAGGTCTCTTAAGAGACGATTAATCCACCGGCTTTGCTTTTTGGCTGTAGGTTCATATAACCAATGGTTTTATGGGCGATTTTTTTAAATACCGGAGCAGCTACAATACTCCCGTAATGCTGTTTTTTAGGTTCGTCAATGACTACCAGGATCACAGCTTTTGGTCTTTTTGCAGGTACGAATCCGACAAAAGATGATATGTATTTCCCATCAGCGTATGTTCCTTTTTCGCCAATTTTCTGGGCTGTTCCTGTTTTACCGCTGACGGAATACCCCTCAAGGGCGGCATTGACTCCGGTTCCTCCTTCGGTAGTGACGGTCTTCATGATTCCAACTAAAATCCGGGCTGTTTTTTCCGAAAGGACTCTTCTCACTTTCCGGGGGCCGAAGCTTTGTACCAATCGTCCATTCTGATCTGTAATAGCCTGTACAATAAAAGGCTTCATGAGCACCCCCTTATTAGCAATAGCAGATGTCGCCGTGATGAGCTGAAGGGCGGAAACCGAAATTCCCTGGCCGAAGGCTATGGTTCCTGCATCAATCTTTGTCCATTGCTTGTACGGCGCCATACTTCCTGCGGTTTCACCGGGACAGTCTATCCCGGTTTTGGTCCTGAAACCAAAATTGCGCAGTGTTTTGTAAAGATATTTAGGCCCTGTGATTGCGCTGAATTTGACGGTGCCTATATTGCTTGAATGTTTGATGATCTGCTGCAAGGATAGCCACCCGTGCTCGTGGGTGTCGTGAATAATGTGTTTCCCGATCTTGTAAGCACCATTTTCACAATAAAAAATACTATTGGGCGAGGAGTTGCCGGATTCTATTGCCGCGGCCGCAGCGAAAATCTTCATGGTTGAGCCCGGTTCAAACTGATCGGTTATGATTCTGTTTCTCCATATTTTTTGGCTGAAGTTATTTGTCGCATTGGGGTTGAAAAAGGGATAATGCGCCATAGCAAGTATGGCCCCTGTCTTGGGTGCCATTACGATTGCCATCCCTGATTTTGCAGAAAATTCTTTAACAGTCTCTTCAAGTGCCTTTTCGGTAATATGCTCGATTACGCTATCGATGGTGAGAACAAGATTATTGCCGCTATAATTTGAGGCGATATTTTTTTTACCATCAAATCCGCGGCCAAGGGCGTCTTTTAAAACCGTGTATTTGGAGGTGGCGCCTTGAAGAGATGCATCATAATAAAATTCAATGCCTTCCAACCCATGGTCGTCGATATCTGTAAATCCAAGAATCTGGGCGGCAAGCGTTTTGTTGGGATAGAAACGCTTGTGCTCTGGTATGAAATCTATTCCGACAATTTTAAGATTCCTGACCGCTTCGGTTTCTTTGGGCGTAACCTTGCGCTTGATCCATACAAATTTTTTATCGGAAGAGAGTTTCCTGACAAGTGATTTGCGATTAATTTTTAAGACTCTATCAAGTGATCTGGCTACTACTTGTGCATTTTTAATTTTTTGAGGGTGTGCTGCGATTGATGTTATATCGATACTTATAGCCAGTTCCCTGAGATTGGTATCGTATATGGTACCGCGCTTGCCGAAAGATTTAAGAGAGACTTCATATTGATTTGTTGCTTTTTTAGACAACCAGGGACCGCGAAAAATCTGAAGATAAACCGCTTTTGCGCCAATTGCCGTAAAAAAGAGGCTAAAAATAGAACCGACGATGATAACGCGCAATCTCATATGTTTTGTCTGAACGGGTTTCATGGAATAATTATCATCTGCTCTCGTGTGGGCGTTAAAAGTCCGAGCTGGTTTTTTGCGATTTTTGCGATCCTTTCCGGAGATTTAAGACTTGCCAGCTCAATCTTTAAGTTGTTTTGTAAGGTTATAAGAGCCTGATGATGCTCAGTCGCACTTGAAATTTCATATCCGGCTCCGATATATTGGACCCGACACCAGGTGTAAAACAATAATTCTGCAAGAAACATGGTCATAAAAATGATACATATTAACGTTGCTTTGGGCTTTGGAGTATTTTTTTTAGATTTACGAGCAGTCATATTTTTTCTACGGCTCTTAACTTTACGCTTCTTGCCATGGGATTTACTGCAATCTCGTTTTCTGCCGGGCGCACCACTTTTTTCGTCAATATATTAACCATGGGTTTTTTATTGCAGACACACTCCGGTAAACCAGGGGGACATATACACCCTTTTCCCAAGGCTTTTATTCGATGTTTGACAATTCGGTCTTCAAGGGAATGAAAAGATAGAACACAGAGACGGCCTTTGGGATTTAGAAGATCATTAACATTTTCCATAAATAGTTCGAGCATTTCGAATTCCCTGTTGACAGCGATTCTAAGTGCCATGAACGTTCGTGTGGCGGGATGGATTCTCTGATTAAATGATACTTTCTTTGGGACAGCATCGCACACGATTTGGGCAAGCTCCCTGCTCGATTTGATTGCTTTACGCCGCCTCTGCTTTACTATTCTTTTTGCTATTTGTCCTGCCCAGCGTTCCTCCCCGTATTTGTAAAAAATTTTTCTAAGGCTTTTTTCCTCCATGCTATTGATTAAATCTTCAGCCTTTGTACTCGATTCTGCGTTCATCCTCATGTCGAGCGGCTCATCTTTATTGAAACTGAAACCCCGACCACTCGATTCGAGTTGATGAAGTGAAATTCCAAGATCAAGAAGAACGCCGTCCACCGCATTAATTTTCAATTGTTGGAGAAATTCAGGAAGATATACAAAGTTGTCATGAAAGAGATGGATTGTTAAATTGAGCGGTTTTAGAACCGTTTTTGCGTTCCGGATCGCATCTATATCTTGATCAATGCCTATAAAAACTCCACCCGGGATAATTTTACTGCAAATAGCCCTGGCATGTCCCGAACCCCCAAGGGTGCAGTCGACATAAATTTTCCCCGGGCCACAGTTAAGATAATAGAGTACTTCGGGCAGCATTACAGGGATATGTTTAAACCACACAATTAAAGTCCTAATTTTGCGATTTCGTTTCTTGCGTCCTCCTTTTTCATGTCTTTTTCCAGATGCATATTTTCACGGTCCCAGTTTTTGCGTGACCAGATTTCAAGATGATCGAGGACGCCAACAAGTACAATTTCCTTGTCAAGCTCAGCATACTGTCTCAAGTTCTGCGGTATCAGAATGCGATCCTGTTTGTCGCAGGAACATTCAAAAGCTCCTCCAATGAAGACCCTTCTGAAGCGGCGCATGTTCTCGCTTTTTTCGGCCAGGGACAATATACGGGTTTCAATTTTCCGCCATTCATCATATGTATAGGCCACAAGCCCCCCGTCCATTCTGGAAACCATTACTCCATTTGATCCCTGTGCTTTGATGACGTCACGGAATCTGGCCGGAACTATAATACGCCCTTTTGAATCAATTGTATGAAATGAGCTTCCTCTGAACATCTTTCACCATAATTATCCACTTTAATCCACTTTTTTGTATAAAAGTACATTTTCTAATAAGTGTCAAGAAAAAAATGTAATAAAATACAATATTTTTTATAATAATTAAAAAATGTTAAAAGTAAAAAGGAAATTGAATTTCGAGTGGAGTAAAGTGGAAGTTTATGATGAGACCTTTGAAAAATGTCCATTTTTGTTCAAGTTCAAGGAAGGGGAAAATTTTAACCACAGGAATACATTGAGTATTTCGAGGATTAAAATTTGAGCCTGACGTAGAAATTGGGCGAAAAGGGGTGTTTTGCAAAGGTCTCCCAGTTAACTGTAATTGGAGAGATGGCCGAGTTGGCTGAAGGCGCTCGCCTGCTAAGCGAGTGAGGGGTGAAAGCTCCTCCGAGGGTTCGAATCCCTCTCTCTCCGCCAAAAAAGTAAAAAAGCCCGATTTTATAAATCGGGCTTTTTTATTGTAATAGGATTTGAAATTGAACCCCGGTTAAGTCTTAAATACGGATTTAACCCCGATGGAATAAACAGAAAAATAAATTCCATTGGGGAGGCTGGGCATGCAAAATTGAATATTTTTCAAAGGTCTCACCAGGTTGCTGAGCAGGTTAAACTCTTTCCATTTCCCCTGCCATCTGGTCCTTGTAAATCTGATAATATTTAAAGACCTTTTTGATATAGTGCCGGGTGGCCTTGAAAGGTGGGACGCCCTGATAATGCCTGACTTTTTTGCTCCCGGCATTATATGCCGCAAGAGCCAGTTCGACGTCTCCATTAAATTGTTTCACGAGTTGTTTGAAGTACCGAACTCCACCGCTTATGTTTTGCTTTGGGTTGAAACTGTCCTCCACACCAAGCTCCTGGGCGGTTCCCGGCATCAGCTGCATAAGACCTTTTGCACCTTTTTTCGAAATTGCTCTGGGGTTGTATCCAGACTCCGCCATAATGATAGCCTTTACAAGAGCAGGATCAACCTGGTATCGACTGGCCGCCTGAATTACAATAGGATGTAATAAACGTTCCGCGTTCTTACTATCAATTGATGAGGAACTGTATTCCGTGTTTGCAGC
>DAOVAE010000152.1 GCA_030671225.1 Desulfobacteraceae bacterium | reverse complement strand
CCGGAAAACATTAGAAGCAAACTGAACAATTTATATGATCAATACAACAAACGCAGGTACGTCCATCCTGATCCCCTTGAGTTTCTATATTCATACAAAGACGTTAGAGACCGTGAAATAGTCGGGTTGATAGCATCTTCACTTGCATACGGCAGAGTAGCACAAATTTTAAAAAGTGTGTCACTTGTGCTTAATATGATGAATCCGTCTCCTTATCTGTTTTTAAAGAATTCCACTTATAGATCTATTTGCCAAGCATTTGAAGGTTTTAGGCACAGGTTTTCTACAGGAGATCAAATTGCCTCTTTGCTTTGGGGAACAAAAAACGTTATTAACCGGTTTGGCTCCCTTAATGAATGTTTTGTCTATAGTATGTCGACTGATGATGAGACTGTCATTCCTGCAATGACTTTTTTTGCAGGACAGCTTACCGCTGGGGAATGTAAACCAGGACATCTTGTTGCCCTTCCTGAAAAAGGTAGTGCATGCAAGAGGATGAATCTTTTTTTAAGATGGATGGTCAGAAAAGACAAAGTCGATCCCGGTGGATGGCAGGATGTACCTTGGTCAAAACTGATTGTTCCGCTTGATACTCATATGCATAAGATTAGTCTTAAATTGGATCTTACAACAAAAAAGCATCCTAATATGCGTACGGCTCTTGAAATAACGTCCAGTTTTAAACAGCTTAATCCAGATGATCCTGTGAAATACGATTTTGTGCTGACACGCCTTGGAATCAGGGATGATATGGATATGGATCTGATTAGAGCTTGACATATATTGGCCTTTTCTATAAGTATTATTTTTGGAAAATCAAACTCTTACCAAAAGATTATCAGTGTGAAATGAAACCAATTGGCAAACTTCTGAATCAAGAGGGATTTTTAAAGACCCTGTTTGACTCCATCCCCTGCGGAGTCCTTATTGTTGATCGCGACAGGCGAATCCAGGCTGTAAATAATGTGATGGAACGTACCTTTGGAATTTCTTCGGGAGAAGTAATCGATAAGAGCGGGGGCGAAGCTCTTAGGTGTATTCATGCATCTGAGAGTCCAAAAGGGTGTGGTTTTGCGGACGAGTGCCAGAGTTGCCAGGTTCGCAACACGGCCTTGAAAGCTCTTGCCGGCGAACAGATACACCGGAAAAAGGCAAATCTTCAATTGTTGACTAATGGAAAAACTCTAGATCTAGTATTACTTGTCAGCGCTGCTCCCTTGTACCATGAAGGTGCGAGGCTGGCGATCATCATGCTTGAAAACATAACCGAATTAAATACCCTCCGCACCCGCCTGAAGACAGAACAGGGCTTTTCCGGAATAATTGGGCGCGATGCCGGGATGAACGAAGTGTTCGAAACAATAAAGCAGGTTGCCGGAGTCAATGTCCCTGTAATCATCCAGGGGGAAAGCGGTACCGGAAAGGAACTGGTTGCTGTAGCGATTCACAACGAGGGTCCTCGTGCAAAAAAACCCTTTGTACCTATCAACTGCGGTGCGCTGCCGGAGGGATTGCTGGAAAGCGAACTGTTTGGACACGTGAAAGGTTCCTTTACCGGAGCGTTGCGAGATAAGAAAGGACGGTTTGAACTGGCTCACGGCGGCACACTGTTCCTGGATGAAGTGGTTGATCTGCCCAAGGTTTTACAATCAAAACTGCTCCGGGTACTTCAGGAAGGAACTATCGAGCGTGTAGGTGACGAAAAAACCATCTCGGTAGATGTGCGTATCATTAGTGCTGCAAATCGCGACCTGAAAAAAGAAGTACAAAAGGGTAATTTCCGGGAGGACCTATACTATCGCATTAAAGTGGTCCCCATTCACTTGCCGCCTCTCAGAGAGCGAAAGAATGACATCCCGCTTCTTGTTGATTATTTTCTCAAACGGATTGTAAAGAATAGCGGTAAAGATTCCATAGATATTTCCCATGAATCCATGGCCCTGATGATGCACTACCATTGGCCTGGTAATGTCAGGGAGCTTGAAAATGCTATTCAATTTGCCATTGTAAAGTTCAGAGGCAGTGAAATTTTACCCAATGATCTCCCCATGGAGCTTAGGGATTTGGCCAGCCTGTCTCCCTCTCGCGGGCCTTCAAAGAAGCTGGATATTGATAGAGTAAGGTCGGCCCTGAAACAAACCGGCGGAAACAAAGCTAAAGCTGCAAGATTATTAGGAGTCGGGAGAGCGACATTATATCGTTTTTTAGCCGACTTCCCGGAAGCAATGCAAGATAATAAATAAGTGCAGAATTACGATGGTGATAAGGGCCAAAGATATTAAAAAGGGGCTCCTGAAAAAGAGCCCCTTTTTTTATTGTTGTCAAATGGCTAACCCGGATTTCTCAAACCAAAATAAATTCTTCATGAGGAATGCTGGCTAATACCTTGTATTATAAGCCAAATTTATACTTAGACAGCCTGATATGAAGCCTCCATTTTCTGGCGATCGTCCATATCCATCAGCACCCTTTCTCTTGCCTTATCGATACCCAGTTCCTTGCGCTTCTTGTCGATATGGGCGATCATCTTCTGGGCGTGCTTTACCGGATCAGGTTCACAGTCCCACATGCCGCCGTAAATCTCTTCCAGTTCCTTGTACAGATAATTCTTGAACACAGGAGCACCGTCTAAAGGCATATGATATCCAAAGACTGTGTATACGCCGGAAGTT